>DASZJS010000192.1:0-3015 GCA_035947935.1 Gemmata sp.
GGCCGCAGTGCATCGTTATGTGCATTACCCCAAACAGCAACATTTCACCGGAGTTCGTCACCACCACCGGGGCTGGTGTTGGGGCAGGTCCTTCCAAGGCTTCAGGCGGTAATCGTCTAATCGCTTCCATCAGCTTTTCTATCGCCACATCCAACACAGCAAACAATTCTGTCTTACCTCCCAAGTTGGACTGAGCCACAGCCGTTTGTCGGGTTGCCTTGAACCGTGCAATAAACTCCTCACTCACCTCCGGCACACCAGTTGCTCCGAGCCGTTCGGCTGTGCGCTTTGCGGCGAGCGCGAGATGCCCCACAATCCAGGCTGCGGAGTTCGCACCAGGAACCGGCTGATGTTGGAACTCTTCCGGTGTCAGATCTGCACACATATTATGAAGCAACTGGCGGCCCATCCGATACCCACTGGCGATCAGGTCGAATGTCGTCACGGTGTTTCCTCCAGAGAAGCTATTGACGACAATTCTACGATTCGCGATGGGTCTCGATCAGCAAGTTGTACGTGTCCCGGATGCCAAACATTCGTATAACCTGCCGCAATAGGGAATGGTGTTGAAATGGATGTGATACCGGTTTGTGAAGTACCGCGGTTACCGCGGCGTACACCGCAAGGGCACAAGGGAACCTACGGGACAGTGCTGGTTATTGCCGGGAGCCGCGGAATGACGGGGGCTGCGGTGCTGGTTGGGCGTGGGGCTTTGCATTCAGGTGCCGGTCTCGTCCGCGTGGCTTGTCCCGCATGCGTTCAGGATGTGGTCTCTGCCGGTCACCCGTGTTACACCACGTTCGGCATTCGACAGCATACGGATGGGTCGTTC
Source organism: Gemmata sp. (assembly GCA_035947935.1). Lineage (GTDB taxonomy): Bacteria > Planctomycetota > Planctomycetia > Gemmatales > Gemmataceae > Gemmata. Next base: position 833 of record DASZJS010000192.1, read on the forward strand.
GGTGAGGGTGCAGCAGAGGAACTTCTGGAATTCGCCCAGGCAGCGGATGTCGTGGCGATTGGCCCCGGGTTGGGACAAGGGGCAAGTGTGGCAGGGTTTGTTCTGGCACTCCTGACAGAACTCCCCAGCGTCCCGATCGTTCTCGATGCCGATGGGCTCAATGCGATCTCTCCGTTCGGGAGTGGGTTCCCCAAACGCAGCGCTCCTCTGGTAATGACGCCGCACCCCGGCGAGTTTGCCCGGTTGCTTGGTAGATCGGTTCAGGACGTGCTGACGGAGCGGGAGTCGCTTGCCGTTGATTTCGCCAGGCGAGCAGGAGTGGTCTTGCTCCTGAAGGGATCGGGAACCCTGGTGACCGATTCCCAAAAGCTCTACCGTAACACGACCGGGAACCCGGGTATGGCTACCGGCGGTAGCGGCGATGTGCTGACCGGTGTTATCGCTGCACTTATCGGCCAGGGTCTCGCCGCGTTCGATGCGGCTGTGTTGGGAGCATGGGTTCACGGTCGAGCCGGAGATATCGCGGCAACGAAACTTGGCCAGGTCGGATTGACCGCGGCCGATCTTGCCGACTACCTACCAGCCGCGTTCCGCGAAATCGAGTCGAGTTGGTGAAAGTAAGGCACGCTTCGTGTGTCGTTGTTGTTTCGAGATCCGTGGTGTGCCTACCCCATTGGAATCGTAAGCGTGAGCAAGCTACTTTGTCCGAAGTGCATGAAATCTGTCCCTCTTCCGGATGACTTTGCCGGACGGGAAGTGACCTGCCCATCGTGTCATAACTCGTTCGAGGCACCGGCGCGCTACAATCCAACCGTCCTCACGGATTCAGTTGCTCCCTCACCTGCTATACCAACTCCTGCCCCAAACCCGGGAGCCGTGGCGGGAACTCCAGTATCTTCAACACCTCTCGCGTCCTCCACCAAGCCCACGGAGTCAGTTGCAATGTCGCCTGAGATCCCCGCTGCTCGACCATCCCCACCGCCAGGGCTTGTGCCACTGACTCCACCAATCGGGACACCGCCTTCCATGCCATCATCTACTGGGTCAACGCCGTTACCGGTCGGATACACCAAGTCTCACGGGATCGTCATCTCACCCCGAGTGGCGGCGTGGCTGCCCGCGATCCTGCTCACCATCACGCTGATATGTACATTCTTCCCCTGGGTGGGTACGTATCTCGGCGGGTCTCTCGTCAACTCACAGGGGCCGTGGAGAGCAATGTTTGGTGCAGTAAATCGGAACTTTGCGCTGGAAAAGGCGATGCAGACCCCTGCTGGCTGGCTGGACAAAGTGCAGTCGAACTGGGAGTTGATGGTTCCGTTTCTGCTGGCATTACTCGCTGCGGTGGCTCTCGCATGGGCCGAGCGTGGATTTCATTCACTCGATCCACGAAGGATTCCACCTTTGGCCAAAGTCTGGTCCTGGAGACATGGGGTAATTGCGATTCTCGCGGGGTTCGTGTTTGTACTCATGTTGATCCAGGTTATTCATGGGTTTGGTCTGGAGACAGCCGTTCGGAAGGTTGTGGCTGAGAAGTTTGCCAATCAGCGAGAGACTGCTGCCGGAAGTGCCGACAAGCTAGCGACCGTGGATTACGACGAGGAAATGGAGTATGCGAAGTTCAACCTGGAGCGCACAACCTGGCTCTATCTGGGACTTGCGTGCAATCTGCTGGCAGTTCTGGCGATGCTTTGCCGCATCGGTCTCGATCAACGCGGCTCAAAACCGCCGCCACAGATTGTGATTCAGTATTGAGAGCGGGGCAGCCAACAGGAGAGTAGACGCTGCGCTGGTTGCATTTCTTTCATTCCGGCTGGCCCGCCTGGTTATGGCCAAGCGCGCGAGTGTGGAGTAATTGCCATCCCGGGATCTCCGGTCGGTGTCCGTACACTTCCAACATCGCATCAAGGTGTGGATGGTCGGACGGAGCCTCACCTGGAAATATCGGACGCAGAACGACGATATGTTCCCCACTTCCACTCAGTCGGTTGCCGACTGGATCGAAAAAAGCGGGCTTCAGTGAGTGTAAATTGGTTGCGAGTGCATCGGGAGTACGAACGATCGCCGTTGCGATGGGTGGGAACACGCCTGCGGCCACGACACGGGTGAGCCGCGTAAACAACCGAATGTCTTCGGTACTGGATCGAACTGCCCCGGGTGCTGGCGGTTCCAATTCATACCCG
>DASZJS010000193.1:0-4646 GCA_035947935.1 Gemmata sp.
CTCGGCCTGAGCGCGGTCGAGAATCGAGTGAGCGTGCGCGACTGGCACGCAACGATCCTGCATTTGCTCGGGATGAACCACGAGCAGCTCTTTATCGAACAGAACGGCCTCAAGGAGAAACTCACAGGCGTTGAGGAAGCACATGTGGTGAAGGGCATACTGGCATGACGGAACGCCTTACCGCTTGCGATCTACTTCAAGGCAACCCGCGCCACGACCATCACGAGACAAATCACGAGTAGCCAAGGAAGCATCATCATAAACCCAGACTTGCCAAATGAAACACGCAGACGTTGGAAGAGGCTCATCCCGGCCAATTCCTCCATCCGACTCCGGAGTCGCTCGAACCCGGAGAAGAAAGCTTCCACAGAGGCGAGCCCCACACCACTCGCCGCGGCGATTCGCTCTCGTTCAGCCGGCCCAATGCTCGACGGGTTCTGCCGCTCGGATGGTTCGGTCGCGGCGAGAACCATCTCAAGCTGCGCCAATAACTCGGCTCGCCCAGGACGAAAGTAGTCCAGGAATTCTTCCACGGGGTCGATCCGAGATGGCCACCGCTTCAACAGCCACGGTTTCAACATCCTGAGTTGTGCGGCTAAATCGTCGAGCGTGAAATTGGGCTCCATCCGCGCCTCCACAGTTTGACACAGGACTGCAATGGTGCAGACTCGATTGGTGAAGCAGTCTCATTCAGTATTTCAATAGTGAGTTAGCCGCCGCGACGATCCTACCAAACCCCATTGAACCCTTCAATCATTCGATCTGTCCAGCCAATGTCTAACTGTGATCTCCCGATCAGGCAGTTTGTCAGCTCTCAAGTCCAATAATGCCGCGCAAGTTTCAGATTCTGATGCGTCTCGAAGATACCACTCACTCACGGGAATGGATGCCCATGATTTTCCAAGCTACTCTTGCTGCCGCCATTGGTTTGAAGGCACTCATCGTCACTGGTGTGCTGTTCCAAATAGCCATAGTCACCCGTCTGACAGTTAGCCTGGCCTGGGAACAAGCCACTGAGATGTGGAACCAATGGCGAGCATCATAGAACGACGAAGACCCTTCTCCAGCAGTCGGCCGCAGAACTTCCGTTCTCCAGTACATTTCCAAACCGTTGCCGTTTCTGGCAGCGGAAGTAGTGCTTTGCAAAGCTCAGGGCAGGTGATACGCTCCTTGAGGTTGCACTGCGCTCGGTCCATCAAACGAGAGGGTCCGATGTTCACTCACTTTTCGCTGTTGATCTCCCCGCTGGCGACACTTCTGCTGGCAATAACACTTCCGGCAGCCGCTAATCGTTCGTCTGCTGATGAGCCAAAACCGATAGTTTCCCTCATCTTGTCCAAGGCATCTGCCGAGCGAATGGAGAAGGACATGTTGTTCCGCTGTGAGATCGCCCTGGACAACGCGACCGGCCAGGACTTGAGCGTACGCTCAGGTTTCTTCTCCGCCTTCGATGCACTGGAATTGGTGGTGACGAATACCGAAGGTAAAACCCTCGTGCAGCAGGGGTACTCACATCATCAGTCGCCCTTCTCACCGTCCGGGAGGTTGTTCACGCTCAAGCAGGGAACCATAGAACGCGCGCTCGTGTTCCCGATCCAGAAGTTTCCAGGCGATGCTAAAGTGGTCAAGGTCCGCATCGTGGGGACACTGCCTGAGAGCGGGTACGGTCGCATCCTCTCCACCGAAACAATCGAGATCAAGATCAAGGAATGATCCAAGGTATTGACGCATCAACAATCCCCGGGCCATCGGCTTGTAACCTTCAACCTGGGCGAGCTTGCTCTCCTTGAAGTCGAAGGTGGGCGGCGTCTTCGGCGGCTGAAGAAGCACATTCTTCCAAATACCGTTGAAACTTCTCAACTTGCATTTCGCAGGTATTGCTCGCAACCCCGGAAGAATGGTATGATCTTGTCCGGAAAGCCATGTCTTTTCGTATGTAACACTGTAGTGGGGTCGCGCACATCGCCCGACCTCCCATCCCATTTTCCGAGACTGGCCATGCCTGAAAGCTACCAGGACACCCTCAAACGAGTTCGCCCTCCGCGCGTCCGTATCGACTACAAGGTCGAAACCGAGGGGGCCGAGCCAATCCTCGAACTGCCGTTTGTTGTTGGGGTGATTGCGGACCTCTCTGGAATGCCGAAAGAAGCAAATAAACCAATCAAACAGAGGAAGTTCGTCCCGATCGATCGGGACACCTTCAGCGATGTGATGGCTCGGGCTGCCCCCAGGGTTGCGTTCCGAGTGCCAAACAGAGTTGGCGATAAGCCCGATGAACTGCTGAACGTGGAGCTTCAGTTCCACACCATTGAGGACTTCGAGCCCGCCAAAATCGCGGAACAGGTTCCCGTCCTCAACGAACTGCTCCAGATGAGGAGAAAACTCACGGAGTTGCTCTCCAAAATGGAAGGGAACGACGCCCTGGAGAAACTTCTCTCCGAAGTGATCGGAAACACCGAGAAGAAGCAAGCGCTGTTGGATGCGCTCATGAAAGACACCGACGGCAAGAAATGATTGGGGATTGGCTGTGGGACGTTGGAAATGAGTTGTTGGGAGTTGGGGATTGGAAGACAGGAAGAAACACTACCCCGCGAACCAGGAATCTGTTCGCCCCGACTCTTCATACCAACCTCCCACATCCCGCGGCCAACTTCCCTCTTCCGACACCCATCCCAAAATTCCCGGAGTTCCCACAATGCCAGCCGAGGAAGCCAAACCCGCCGCCCCGAGCGCCACAACAACCGATTTCGACCCTGCCAAGTGGCTGGAAGAAGCCGCCACCAAGATGAAGGTGAGTGACGATGCCGCGGCCCGGAAGCGGGGGATCGCAGCAATCAACGACTTCATTGCCTCGGCACTCCAACCCGGGCAGGTTGTCAACAAAGACGTCGAGACAAATATCAAGCTCTGGATCAGCGCGATCGACCAGAAGATGACCGCCCAGATGAACGATATCCTCCACAATCCCACACTCCAGAAACTGGAAGGAACCTGGCGTGGGCTGCACTATCTCGTCAAGCAGACCAACACAGGCGACCACCTCCATTTGCGGGTTCTGAACGTCACCAAGGACGAGATCAAGAACGACCTGGAACGGGCTGTCGAGTTCGATATGTCCGAGACGTTCAAGAAAGTGTACGAGGAAGAATACGGCACACTTGGCGGAAACCCGTTCGGCATGTTGGTCGGGGACTACGAATTCGATGTGCGGCGTTCCGCGGATGTCAAGGTGTTGCAAGGTTTGTCAGGCATCGCTGCCGCTGCTCACGCACCGCTGGTTTCTGCTGTAAGTCCGAAATCATTCAATATGGATCGATTCTCGGAACTGGCCAACCCGCGAGATCTCTCCACCATCTTCACGGGGCCGGATTATGCTGCCTGGAAGTCGTTCCGTGAATCGGACGATTCGCGGTACATCGCTCTGACCTGTCCGAAGGTTCTGGCCCGGGAAGTTTATGGTGAGAAGTTCGCCAAGGTCGCAGAATTCAACTTTGAAGAGCAGGTGGATGGGACCGACCACGATAAGTATTTGTGGATGAACGCCGCGTGGACGTATGCGAGTAGGGTCACCGATGCCTACGACAAGCATGGCTGGATGGCTCGGACCCGCGGCGTCGAAGGTGGCGGCAAAGTGGAAGGACTCCCCGTCCACACTTTCCCCACCGACGATGGGAACGTCGCCATGAAGTGTCCTACTGAGGTGGCTATCACCGATCGCCGCGAGCAGGAGTTGGAGAAACTTGGGTTCATGTCGCTGATTCACTGCAAGGGACGGGACTTTGCAGCATTCATGTCGGCAACATCGTGTCAAAAGCCCGTGAAATACGACCGACCAGGAGCAACCGCGAACGCTCTTCTTTCGACAAAGTTTAACCAATTGATGTGCGTCTCCCGTTTTGCTCACTTCCTGAAAGTGATGGTCCGGAACCGGATCGGGTCGTTTATGGAACGGAGTGACATGGAGAAGTGGCTCAACCGATGGATCAATAACTACACGCTGGGTAACCCAGAGACGGCATCGGACGAAACCAAGGCCCAGAAGCCACTGGCCTGGGCTGAAATCAAGGTCCAGGATGTCCCCGGCCAGCCCGGCTCCTATCGGGCTGTAGCACACATGCGACCGCACTTTCAGTTGGAATCGCTTGATATCTCACTTCGACTGGTGGCGAAGCAACTCGGGCAGGGGTGAGAACGACCTGCGGGGAAGCACTTTCCAGGGTCTTCGCTGTCGCTTCGCTCCTGGCTACCTTCTTGCGCCCTTCCAAGGCTTCAGCAAGCGGTTGCAGTGCGGCCCCCTCAAAGGCTTCGGAGGGGCGAAGCGACAGCGAAACACCTGGAAGCCACCGAAGAACGAAAGAAAAAACTGACGTGGTGTCCGGAGATGGGCAGGGTTCTGCATCAATCTGGTGACAAGGGCTCGAACCGAACGACCAAACGCGGCGAACCAAGTCACACAATTTCCAAACTGGAGGACGGCGATGGCTAGCGATTATCTGCTTGAGATCGACGGTATCAAAGGCGAAAGCCAGGACGACAAGCACAAGGATACGATTGAAATCTCGTCCTTCTCCTGGGGTGCAACCAATGCTGGATCCAGTTCGAGTGGATCGGGGGGCGGGGCTGGCAAGGTGAGCTATCAGGATGTT
>DASZJS010000194.1:0-3051 GCA_035947935.1 Gemmata sp.
GATGGTCGATTGGTAGATTCAGAAGAAGGGCGACAGTGGGATTTACCTGCGGGGTCAGCCTCAGGTGCAAATTTGGGACTCCGATAACCTCGGGAAGGGACTGGAGGCGGACGTCGGGAAGGGATCCGGCGGGCTGTGGAACAACATAGATCCCGGGGACAAGGCCAAGCAACCACTGAAGAGAGCCGACAAGCCCGTGGGCGAGTGGAACACGTTCCACATCATCATGGTTGGCAATGAGGTGACGGTGAAGCTGAACGGGGAACTGGTTGTCGATAAAGGCAAACTTCGGAACTACTGGGATGATGGCAAGAAACCACTGCCCGCAACAGGGCCAATCGAACTTCAGTTTCACGGCGATCCGCTTGAGTTCAAAAACATCTACATCAAGGAACTGCCGTAAATCGTGAGTTTGTTTATGGATGAAATGATTATTCTTGGGGTTGGTCATGTGTCACGAGGGGCTGTGACACATGACCATTTATGACAGAGGTTGATGTATGAATCTGTGATTGGGGTGGGAAACGCCTTACAATAGTGCCGAAACACATCATCGCAATCTTGTCCGAATATTGACAGCCCCGACTACGCTGACAGTCTGCCCACGTGTGGGCAAGACCACCTTCATTGACCTTTTTGGGGGGTGTTCGCAGCAGCCTCCACTCCACAGCAAGGCGGTCGGGTGGAACAAGAAGTTCGCTTCGCGGAAGGCCCGGGTCAGTGTCGGAACCGATTCACGAAGCCGGGCTAAGATTTTCCGCAGGTCCCGCTCTGACCGCGGTTGTGTAATGGGCATATTCATTTCCTCAACCGCAACCGAATCCCAGGATTGAATCTCTCTGGTTCCGTCGTTGTTCGCCTGTTACGATGCGTTGATCGGTTGTTGTTTCACCCCCTGCCATTCCAATGCGAAAGCGCATCTATTTCAAGCGGCACCGCATGGAACTCGACCTCCGGCACTCCCGGCCACCGGCCGAGTTGCCCAGGGGGTTCTACTGGTTGCCGTGGGAAAGCGGCGTGCTGGATCTGCATGCCCAGGTGAAATATCAATGCTTTGCGGGCGGAATGGATGCCCGCGTCTTTCCGAGTCTTGGCACTCTGGCAGGCTGCCGCGATCTGATGTCCGCGATTGCAACCCGGCCTGGCTTCTGTCCCCGCGCAACGTGGTTGGTAGCCGGAAAGGCGTGGGACCAGAGGGATCCCGATTCTCGCGGAACCGCGGGAGTGCCATTCGGATTCGGGATCGATGTGTGCGTTGCCACGGTCCAGGGTCTACTCGATACCGAGCGGTTTGGGGGTATTCAGAACCTCGGGGTGATTCCCGAATACCGTGGACTCGGCATTGGGTGGGCCGTGTTACTCAAGGCCCTCGAAGGGTTCGCGGCAGCCGGTGCCCGCAGAGCGTTTCTGGAAGTGACCGCCAAGAACGAACTGGCCGTCCGGATGTACCGCCGACTCGGGTTCCGAAGCTACAAGACGATTTACCGGGAATTGGAAGTGGACGACAAACCTACCCCACCCGTTTCTCGCGATGGAATTCCCGATCAAACCATTCCCCACTACGCTGCCCTGAGCTGAGAGCGACGCTCTGGGAAACTGATCCTCTCCACAATTACCGAGTTCTCCAAGCAGCATCTTTCCTGCGATCTTTCCCTATCCCGGTCGCCGTCCGTACAATGCGATAATGTCCGGTGAAACCCGGCGGATGTGAAGGGGACTCCGTGGGACAGCAGGTCTATCAGCATACTCTCGCCAATGGTCTTGTCCTGCTTGCGGAACGGATGGAACACGTCCGTTCAGCAGCGATCAACTTCCTGGTTCCGGCCGGGTGCGCCTACGACCCGACCGGTCGGCTTGGGGTTGCCTCGATCCTTGCCGAAATGATCACACGCGGAGCGGGGGAGCGGGACAGTCGAGAACTGTCGCTCGCTCTCGATGGGCTCGGCGTCGATCGCAATGAGAGTGTTGGGGCAATGAACATGCGGTTCTGGGGATCAACCCTGGCCCGCAATGTCCCACCAGCCCTGGATATTTACGCAGATATCGTCTTGCGTCCACATCTTCCCTCAGAGGAACTGGAACCGGTCCAGGCACTCGCGATTCAGGATATCCAGAGCCTCGAAGATGCCCCACAACAGAAAGTGATGGTCGAACTTCGGCGGCGATACTACCCGCCACCCTTGAACAAAGATCGTCGCGGAGAAGCCGAGGACATCGAAGGAATGACTATCGATTCGGTTCGATCGCAATACAAACGCCTTTTCCGGCCCAATGGGGCGATTCTCTCGGTTGCCGGGAACATCGAGTGGGAACCGCTCAAAGCACAAGTGGAGCGTTTGCTCGGTGGGTGGCGAAGCGAGAGCGACCCGGATCTCAGACCAACAGCACACACACCAAAATCCGAACACCTGCCCAAAGACACTCAGCAGACTCAAATTGCACTGGCGTACCCGAGTGTTCCAATTGGGCACGCGGACTACTACGCCGCTCGCGCAGCCGCGGCTGTACTCTCTGGTGGGATGAGTTCGCGATTGTTCACCGAGGTTCGCGAGAAACGCGGATTGTGCTATTCCGTAATCGCATTCCACGAGACGTTCAAGGACCGCGGCACCATGCTGGCCTATGCGGGCACTCGAACCGATCGGGCACAGCAAACGCTCGATGTAATGGTCCGAGAACTCCGTCGGCTGAAGGACGGGATCTCGGACGACGAAATCGATCGGGTGAAAGCCGGGCTGAAATCGTCCCTGATTATGCAGGAAGAATCGACATCGGCCCGTGCAGGGGCAATTGCCACCGACTGGTATTACCTGGGACGGGTTCGGTCGTTCGATGAAATTCAGGCAGCGATCGATGGCCTCACACCACAGGCCATCCTCGACAGTCTGGAGCGTTACCCCGTCAAGGACATGGTCCTTGTGACCCTTGGTCCCGATCCGCTGACCATGCCGGAGTAGCCGCGATGGAGCAACGGACCAGATCTGTGGTGAAGGAACCGGATGAGATCGCGGCTCCCGTGATGTTTGCGTACATCTTCGCCACGATCGGATG
>DASZJS010000195.1:0-4037 GCA_035947935.1 Gemmata sp.
TCTGGCACGGCAGGCACCACACGGCTCAAATTCAGTGGTTGCGCGAGCAAAAGGGGTGGTGATAGTTCGCGAGGTGCCTTGCAGTCATTACGAAAAACGAAGCAGTCGCAGGCAAAAACCTGCGACTGCTTCGTTTTTCGTAATGACACCTGAGCGAAACGTGGTTGGCTTTAACTGAACGCTGAACACTGATTACTCATCCGCGTCCGCAAACTCTTCGAGCCGACAGGAGCGGTTGGGTTGGCGAAGCTTCAGAAGCCCCCGGGCTTCGATCTGGCGAATGCGTTCCCGGGTGATTCCGTACTGCTTGGCCACCTCATCGAGCGTTCGCGGCGTTCCGTCCTTGAGCCCAAAGCGAAGTTCGATCACTTCCCGTTCTCGTGGGGCCAGGGATCGCAACACCTCGTGAATCCGTTCCTTCAGGAGCCGCTGATCAGCATGTTCGCCTGGGTTCGGGGTCTGGGCATCGCTCAGGAAATCTTCGATCGCACGCTCGCCATCTCCGCCGATGGGATCGTTGAGACTGATCGGGTGTCGGCCGACAACGCGAAGCGAGCGGGTTTCTTCCGTCTTCACACCCAGTGCCAGCGCCAGTTCTTCGTTCGTTGGTTCGCGGCCGGTTGCGGCCGACAACTCGTTGCGCTTCCGTTCCATCTTGGCCAGCGTGGCAATCTGGTGACACGGGACGCGAACGGTTCGGGCGTGGTCGTGCAGAGCGCGGGTGATTCCCTGACGAATCCACCACGTTGCGTAGGTGCCGAATTTGAACTTCAGCCGCCATTCGTATTTGTCCACTGCTCGCATCAACCCGCGGTTCCCTTCCTGAATCAGGTCCGAGAAGGGTAGGCCGCGATTGCGGTAGTTCTTGGCGATGGAAACCACGAGTCGGAGGTTGGCTTCCGCCAATTCGCTCCGCACCGACTGATAGGCCAGTCGCCGCCTCCGGAGGATCATCACCAGAGCGAGTAACTCTTCCGGCAGCATCATCGCCCGTCCCATCGCCTCGCGGAGAATCTTCTCCTGGCGCGAGCGATCTGCCGGGCATCCTGCCTCAGCGTGAGCTTTCACAAGATGCTTGAGTTCATCGGCCACATCCGTCAGTTCGTCCGTCCAGCGTTCGAGTATTTCGGTTCGGGGGGACAACTCGGTTGCCAGTTTGCGGCACTTGGACAGTCGTTGGAACCGATCCCGTTTCCAGGTCGATGTGGACCCGGGAAACTCATCCCGGGCACCGGAGGCGAAAATCTGGCCTTCCTGGTCGAGGAGAGCCTTGAGTGTGGGCAGGTCGCTGCCAAGTCGCCCAATAATCTGAAGACGGGTGAGTCGCAACTCTTCCGACGAATACACATCGACGTGGGGATCGAGTGGGGCCAGACCGCCGACGATTTGCTCGAACTTCTCGAGAACGCGGAGGAGAATTCGGGGGCAGAGCAGTGCGGTTGCCCGGAAACGGTTTCGATGGTGTTCGAGCCGTTGGGCCAGGGACTTTTCCTTGTCGCGGGTGAGCAGAGGAATCGCACCCATTTGGCGGAGATACAGACCGAGCGCATCGTCCGGCCCGCCAGCGTAATCCTCTTCGGCTGGCTCGCGGACTTCGGCGGGGTCGTCCTCCCGCTGACGCACGGCTTCGGATTCCAGCGCGGTGTCGTCGTCCGTGTCATCGAGATCATCGGCAAGGTCGTCATCGTACCCCGCGAGTTCCGACTCATCCGTGGTCGGCAGTTCGTCTCGCTCCTCGGGCGAAAGTCTTTCGTCCGGGCGGTCGTGCGGTGTTCGGTCGTGGTGAATCATCCGACTCATTTCCATATCCCATCTCCGACTGGTAACCGCCCAGTCGGCAAAGCAAGAAGACCGAATGCGGTACGTATTCTCAGAATGGAATCGTTGGAGCCAGGGCTCTCAGAGATCCCAACCGCCGAGTTATTTTGGGGGTATCCACTTTCGCGATGGTTCCGGACATCGCGGGTGGAGAGAACTTCTATCGGGCGTTAATCGGGTTTCAGTTGTGTTTAAGGGACCACCTGATCGCTTAACGCACTTCTCCCTTCCGCGTGAGTGGGGGAATTCGATCATTCCGTTACCAAACATGCAGAAGGCTTTGGAATTACGACGTTTGGGTCAACCGAAAGGTTCACACGCCAAGCGCGAAATCCCTCAAGTCTAGTGCTATTATACCCGATTTCCGAGGGAGGGGCGAGAAATGACCGCTAAAGTTTCCCTCAGTTTCCCCGTCCAGTCGACTTTTGTCCTCTGAAATCCTCATTCGCAGATCCTCACCTACCCCGCAACGTGGCAAGGGGTCAATAAAACACCAGTGTGAAACCTCCAGCGCGGAGTTCGGAACGCGGAACGCGGAGCGGAAAACCAAAAAACCGTAGAACACCAAGGAGCTTTCCGTGGGTCTGAGCGGGGAACGAGGAACGGAAGAAATGAAAACCCTTCGTTGTCTTTGTTTCTTACGTTCCGCACTCCGCGTTCCGCACTCCGCGCTAGGATGAAACGGGTTCCCTTCATTTATGGTAGAGTCTCGCGGGAATACTTGTTGTTCGCGCCTCCAACACCATGTGGACTCGTGGTCTTCTTGCACGGCAAGGGGGGCACGGCTATCTGGGCTGACAGGGAAACCGGCTGGTCTCAACTTGCACAACAGGAAGGGTTTGCCCTGGCGATTCCGGAAGGGCTTCCACCAAATCCGCTCCAACCCTCAAATTTCTTGTCCAATCCTCCACGTTGGAACGATGGGAGTGAATCCGACCGTTCCAACGAGCCGGGAGCATCCACGATGGATGCCGGGCCATCTTCATCCGCAATCGAGGTTCCTGACGATGTCGGCTTCCTGACTGCGGTTCTCGACGATGTGGTGAAACGACTGGTAACTGAACCTCGCCGGATATTCATGGTAGGGTTCTCGAATGGGGCCGGGATGACATTCCGGTTCGCTGCCGAGCGAGCGAATCGGATTACCGCCATCGCTCCGGTTGCCGGGCACTGCTGGGTGGCGGAGCCAAAGCCAGTTCGTCCTGTCCCGACATTGTACATCGTGGGAACAGCCGATCCTCTGATCCCGCTTCGCGGCGGCGATGTGCGAAATCCGTGGATGCATCGCCTTGTCCATAGACCACCGGTAAGCGACACTCTGGAACGGTGGGCACACGCGATCGGTTGCAGCGTTATCCCGGTCGCGGAATCCGACAGGGGTGGTGTCCAAATGGACATTTACCCGGGTCCGGTGCCTTACCGCAGTGTCTCGATTGATGGGCTGGGGCACCACTGGCCGGGCGGGAAGGGACAACTGAACCCTCGGATCGCGGGTCCACCATCTGATGTGGTCAACGGAACCGAATTGGTTTGGGAGTTCTTCAAACAGTTCGTTTAGAGTCTTCGCCCTCACCCCCAACCCCTCTCCCCAGGGGAGAGGGGCTTTGATTTGCTCCCCGCTCCACTGGGGAGAGGGGGTAGGGGGTGAGGGCGAGTCGCATTCTTCGAGGTGCATCATGCGCTGGGTTACTGCCCTGATGTTCGCGGTTGCGTTCGCTGCGCGGGTTGGCGCTTTGGGGCCGGCTGATGTGTGGCTGATTGTGAACAAAAACGTTCCCGAATCCCGGCAGTTGGCGGATCACTACATCGCCAAGCGCGGAGTGCCCAAGAGCAACGTCATCGAACTCGATCTGCCCAAAGGCGAAGACATCTCCCGAGGCGATTACAATCTGAAACTTGCCGAGCCAATCCGCGAGGCACTCAAGGACAATAAGGACAAGGCAAAGGTGTTGCTCACCACCTACGGCGTTCCGCTTCGGGTCGGTGGGCAGCCGCCGAACGATGAGGAGAAGAAGGAACTGGACAAACTTCGTCCCGACCTCGAAGCCGCACGAAAGAAACTGGCCGACCTTGAGAAGAACAAGGAAGCCGACCCGAAAGAGGTGACTGCGGCTCGCGTGGAAGTGAACAAACTCCAGGACCGCGAGGGAGTGCTGACGCACCGGGAAAGCCATGCCTGCGTGGATAGTGAACTCATGCTGCTGTGGTGGCCGAAATAC
>DASZJS010000196.1:0-5026 GCA_035947935.1 Gemmata sp.
CTTGCCCCGTTTTTCTTCCATCGCTATTGTCCCAGTTGGCGGCTGCTCGTTTATACGCCGCTAGTTTCACTTGACCCGTCAGGGACGCGACTCCATGTGCCGCACCCTTGCCCTTCTCATCCTCATTGGCTTCATCGCGGGATGCACGACTCGCTATGGTTCCAATCCGTCTGGCGGTCCATTCGCTCGTAAGCCGAAGCCGGACACGGACACCTTAATTCCAGCTGCACCCCTCGCGAACAATTCGCCGCTGGCTTTGGGGACGCCCCTTCAACCTGGCTTGGCAGTTACAGACGAAAACCCGATTGTCCCACCCCGACCACCGGAATCGACCCGATTAGCTGGAGGCGACAGCGTCCCGGCAGCGCTTCCCACATGTGGCCGCGAGAATGGTGCTGATTCTGCCGCTGCGTTCCCGCCCCGGGCTCGGAGAAACGATCCGCAACCGGACCAACTCCCATCGCCATTCGCACCGAAGAATCCTTCGGGTGTGGTACCCGCTGGTGGGGTGGCAGCGCCAGTCACTCCGCCCGGCCCATCGCTCGCAGCTCTGAATATTGCGGAGGTCAAGAAACTCGCGACGATTGCCGCCGAGAAGTGGGCCAAGGTGGATACTTATGAAGCGATTGTTACCCGCAGAGAACTGACCCCCGCCAAGGAGATGAGCGAGGATACCGTGCTCTATCAATACCGAAAGGAACCGATGAGTGTATTCATCAAGAACATCGGAGAATCCGGTAAGGGGCGCGAACTCCTCTACAACCCAAACAAGCACGGGGACAAAATCTACGTCATGGTCGGGAAGGGAGACAGCATCCTCCCAGCCGGAATCAAGGTTCCTCCTGTGTCTCCGGACGATCCGCGCGTCAGGGAAAGGAGCCGGTACAGCATTCGCGAGGCCGGATTAGGCACACCCATTGGTAAGGTGGCAAGCTGGGTTGCGAAGGCAGAATCGGGGAAGATTCCTGCCGATGCGTTGACGTTCCTTGGCTCGGTCGATCGCAAGGAGTATCCCTACCCACTCATCGGGGTTTCCCTCAAGTTGCGTCCCGGCGATGAAGCGACGATGCCTAATGGAGGAATGAGGCAATGGTTCTTCGATCCCAAAACCGACTCCGGTTCGTTCGGATGGCCGGTGTTGATCGTTGCCACGGAGCCGGGTGGGAAAGAAGTGGAGTACTACCTGTTCGAGAAGGTGAAACCCCAGGTGCGACTCACCGATGCCGACTTTGCTCCTGAACGTCTCGGAAGGAAGTAGCACCGTCCCGAATGCGGAGCCCGGAACTGGGAACTGAAGAAACAATGACGGTGCCGGGGTTTGTTTCTTAACTCCGAATTCCGCGTTCCGCGTTCGGAAGAGTTCCGCCTTCGGAATATTTCATCGGTATTGCCTGAATCTGCCGACAAGTGACTTTTCACCATGATGTCGAATATCGAGCGCTGATGGTCATCAACATTTCAGGTCGTGGACGGAAGACAATCCTCAATTTCCAGCGCGTGGAATCTCACTGAGCAGAATGTCGCCATTTCATTTGCATCCTGCCGAAATATGTCCTAGACCCCGCATAGCCAGGAATGCTACCCGTCATAATCGTTGTCATCGTTCCAACCTAATCGGAGCGCGAGACTCGCGTCGCTTCGGTGGTCGTGGTTGGCAGCTGGTGACGACCGGGTCAATTGGTTCCAAACACTATTGCTTCCGAGGATGAGGGGGCTCTGAGATAGGGACAACAACAGTCCAGGTGTTTCGTGATCCCAACTTCGCCCATATTCGGCAAACATCGAGAAGGCACGTTGCCTGGCTCACATGTCGGAGCGGATGACCCTCCCACCGTTCGGGTGTCGGTCATCAATCCTTCCCATGCGATTGCCAGTTCGGTCAAAACCCCACCACCATCGGGCGAGCGGAAGATTTCGCAGTCCGTGTTCTCCAGTGCAATTCGGAACGAATCGGGAACGATCGGAACGCCTCTCCAGGTCGGGGATAAGATTCTCGGCTTTGAACTCGTTGAGGAGTTAGGGCAAGGTGCGTTTGCCCGCGTGTTCCTGGCACGACAGGAATCGCTTGCCCGGCGACTCGTTGCGCTCAAGGTAACTCTTCGTCCGACACGGGAGGCCGAACGTCTCGCGCGTCTGCAACACACGCACATCGTGCCGGTGTATTCAGTTCACGAAGCCGCGCCCGTGCAAGTCATCTGCATGCCGTATCTCGGCCGACGGACCATCGCCGATCTGATCCGCGTTTTCCGCGCCGATCATGGGTCGCGTGGTCTCGTGTATCGCAAGACCTCCGGAACTCGTCCTGCGAGAACGACGACCACCCCCGATTGTCCATCGACACCCAAGACGACACCCCCATCGGGAACATTCGCGCGGCCACTGGATCTGGCGGCCGGTGAAACCCTTCCCTCCCTGATTGGGGAGCCGACGGCAATATTGCAGATTCTCGGCCAGCTTGCCACCGGGCTATCGCATGCCCACGAGCGGGGCATCCTTCACCTGGATTTGAAGCCCGCAAACGTGCTCCTTGCCGATACCGGCGAGCCGATGCTTCTCGACTTCAACCTGTCGTTCGACGTCACGAACCCGGATCGCGAACTGATCGGTGGAACTGTTCCTTATATGTCCACGGAGCAGTTGCAGGATCTCCGGACCCGCGGCAAGGGTAAGGTCGATGCCCGCACCGATCTCTATTCGCTTGGGGTGATGGCTTTCGAGATGCTCACGGGTGCTGTGCCATTCCCGGCATCGTTCCTTGCGGACATCGATGGCTTGATCGCAGCTCGGCAGAAAGGGCCGCCTTCAATCCGAAAACTGAACCCAGCCGTCAGCCCGGCAATCGAATCCATCATCCGCAAACTGCTGGCCCCCGATCCACAAGATCGCTACCAGACCGCGAACGAGTTGCAAACGGATGTGGAGCGGCACCTGAACAATCTGCCGCTGCGGTTTGCTCGGGAGGCATCTATTTGGGAACGCCTCGGCAAGTGGCGTCGCCGCAACCCCCGCGTTCCAGGGCGGCTGGTGGCCGCTTCTTTCCTGGCGTTGGCAATCGGATTGGGTGGGGTTGCACACACGCGAGCCGAGGCCAACGCCAAGGCACAGGCAGTCTCGCAGGTCAACGTCACACGTTCCGCTCTCGATACCGTGCGGCTCGATCTGATCCTTCCCGGCGATCCCGTTTCACGGACGCGGGGGATCGCCAAAGCTACGGATATGTTGGCGGTTTATGGTTTGCCCGACGATTCAAACTGGGAAAAGAGTGAAACCGTCCGACACCTCTCGGAGCAGGAACGAACCGCTCTAAGGGGCGATCTCGGGGAGTTGTTGCTTTTGCTGGCCCAGGCACGCTGGCAGGAAGCCGAAGACCGACCCGATTCGGAACGCCGGGAGGTTGCCGTTGCCGTTCTCAAGTTAACGACCGCAGCGAGTACCTGCTTCTCCTCGGGCTCTGTTCCACAACTTCTCGATCAGCTAGTTTCAAAAATGACGCGAGTTATGGGTGAAGCGGACGAACCCGCAACTCCGCGAGACGCCAACAGTAAAGCTGATGCCCGCGAACTGTTCCTCGATGCCGCAGCCTATGTCTACAGCGGACAGTATCAGACTGCCATCAAATCCCTTGAGAAGACAATCGAGGAGCAACCGGGCCATGCGGCGGCTCAGTTCTGTCTTGCCTACTGCCGACAGCAATTGGGAGACTACCAGCGAGCGATCGAACGGTACGATGCCGCCCGGGTGTTGATGCCGACCGATCCTCGTCCGTTTTTTCAGCGTGGGCTGGTGTACGGTATTCTCGAGAAGCCCGCGGAAGCCGAGAAGGAATTCTCGCGTGCGATCGAACTCAATCCCGAGTACGCGCAAGCGTATCGCAACCGAGGGGTGGCCCGGCTCCGAATCGGGAAGTTGCAGGAAGCGGAAGAGGATCTCACGACAGCTCTGACTCATGGTGCCCCGGCAATTCAGATTCATCTGTTGCGCGTTGAGGCTCGCAAGAAGCGCGGGGATACCCAGGGAGCAAAGGCCGACCAGGAGACCGCGGCGAACCTCACCCCAAAACTGGAAGGGGATTATCTGATCCGCGGTCTGAGCCGTATGGACGAAGATCCGCGGGGTGCGATCGAGGATTTCCAGGAGGCTGCCAAGATCAATCCACGATCGCTCTCAGCAATCCAGAACCAGATTCACGTTCTGGCGGACAAACTCAACGATCTTCCCGGTGCGCTTGCTCTGGCGACACAAGCGATCCAACTCTATCCCGAGTATGCACCAGCCAGAGCTGGCCGTGCCGTGATCCTTGCGCGACTCGGACGACGGGAAGAAGCACACCAGGAGATCGCAAAGGCCCGAATACTCTCGGCTGACCCGGGCATCATCTATCGGGCCGCGTGCGTGTATTCGCTTACTTCTTCAAAGCATCCCGCCGACAGGGACGAGGCGTTGAAGTATCTCTGGAAGGCGTTGAGTGAACGCTACCGAGATCATGGCGGACTCGCCAGGGACAAGGATCTCGATCCGATCCGGACGCACGCGGAGTTCCGCAAGATTGAGGAGACTGCTGCCAGCCTCAAATGATTGATGTGGCGATCATCGGGGGGCGCATCAAAATCGCTGAAACATCATCTCTTCAGCCATAGTGTCTCAAAGCGAACGGGCTCCGCTCGATTGAATTCGAGCGGAGCCCTTTTCATTTCGGCGAGTCATTTCACAATCGAGTCAAGTGATTCAGGTCTCTTGTGAGGCAGTCGTGCATAGCCGATCTGCTCCCCATAACTTCGTTCCGCGACAATCAGTTCGTCAGTGAGGATTCCAGTATCGGTTGGCCG
Source organism: Gemmata sp. (assembly GCA_035947935.1). Lineage (GTDB taxonomy): Bacteria > Planctomycetota > Planctomycetia > Gemmatales > Gemmataceae > Gemmata. The sequence goes on from DASZJS010000196.1 coordinate 4,827, forward strand.
GTGACGCTGTTGGTCCCGAGAATCCCGGTGGGTGGGGTAGTGGGTGTAGTGGGGGGCGTAGTTGTGGTCACGCTCACGTTACCGGTCGATGTGGTCTGGCCAGCGCCTGGTGTTGTCGAGCCCGTGGCACCAGCAGTCGCCGGTGAGGTCGTGGCAGGAGCACCGGCGGTGCTGTAGGGAGGAACAATGGGTACGCTCGG
>DASZJS010000197.1:0-3565 GCA_035947935.1 Gemmata sp.
CACATCCGAACAACAAGCGAAATTGTTCCAGGCGTTTTCGCAAGCGGACACCTCGACCACCCGCAAGTACGGCGGCACCGGGCTAGGGTTGGCAATCTCAGCCCGCCTCGTCGAATTGATGGGGGGCCGGGTGTGGTTGGAAAGTGAGATCGGCAAGGGGAGCACATTTCACTTTACCGCACGGTTCGCTCGGGCCCGGGAACCGCTGCCGAAAACAGCGATGATCGACCCCGACCGCATACGGGGACTGCCTGTCCTGGTGGTGGACGATAATGCGACGAACCGGTTCATCCTTCAGGAGATGCTCAGTAACTGGGGAATGGACCCGACCACAGTCGATGGCGGACCGGCGGCTATCGCTGCCCTAGAGCGAGCGCGGCACGCCAATGAGCCATTTGCACTCGTGCTGCTTGACGCCATGATGCCCGGAATGGACGGGTTTACATTGGCCGATTGGATCTGCCGCAATCCTGAGCTGGTTGGAGCCACTCTGATGATGCTGTCGTCCGCTGGCCAAAGCGACGACGCAGCCCGGTGCCGAGAGTTGGGGGTTCGAACATACCTCACCAAACCAGTTCGCCAATCCACCCTGCTCGACGCCATCATGACTGCACTTGCCCCACCTGGGCTTGGCCAAGAGCACACCACAAATGACCGTATCGGATGGGAGAAGTCTGAGCGGAGCCTGCGGGTACTGCTGGCCGAGGACAACGCCGTGAACCAGAAGTTGGCGGCCCGGCTGTTGGAGAATCGCGGGCATCGTGTGACCGTGGTCGGAACGGGCAGGGCTGCGCTCATGGCTCTAGACAGGAGCCACTTCGATGCAGTGCTGATGGACATCCAAATGCCGGAGATGGACGGGTTAGAGGCGACCGCCGCGATCCGCGAGCGTGAAAAGGCGACTGGCATGCACATCCCGATTATTGCAATGACCGCCCACGCAATGAAAGGCGATCGCGAACACTCTCTTGAAGCCGGAATGGACGAGTACGTGTCGAAACCGCTAAATCCCGAAACATTGTTCGCTGTCCTGGAGGGGTTGGTGCCCGCAGGGAATGCGTCCGTTGCCGAACGGCCGATGGCTCAACCTCCCGCCCAGGCTCTCGATAGGGCAAAGCTCCTGAACCGAGTCAACGGGGACCTGGAGTTGTTGGATGAGTTGATAGGACTGTTTCTTGGCGAGTGCCCGAATCTCTTGGCGGAGGTCCGCAGCGCGGTCGCAGCAAATGATGGAAACAGGCTGCGGATCGCTGCCCATGTCCTCAAGGGGTCCGTAAGCAACTTCGACGCAGCCGAGGCTTACGAGGCGGCGTCTCGATTGGAAGAGGTGAGTCGCGGGAAAGACTGTGCTGAGACGGAGACGACCCTTGCCACGCTTGAAAACACGATCGCGGAACTCCAAGCAGCCCTCGCAAACCTCCGACCAGTTGCGAGAGTCGCTTCCCAAATGTGAAACACGCACATCACCGCACAATAGCACAGCGGAGATAGCATGAATGTGTTGATTGCCGAAGATGACCCAGTTTCACGGAGGCTCCTTCAGAGTTATCTCCAGAAGTGGGGGTACGGGGTGACCGCGGCACAAAATGGAGCCGAGGCATGGAGCCTGTTCCAGGAGACCTCCTTCGCAATCATCATCACCGATTGGATGATGCCCGAGTTAGATGGGCTGGAGTTGATCCGCCGTGTCAGGGCCACTCACCGACCTGGGTACGTCCACGCAACTCTGCTGACGGCCAAGGCGCAGATGGCGGATCTGGTCGAGGGGATGGAGGCGGGCGCGGATGACTTCCTGACCAAGCCGTTTGATAAAGACGAGTTGCGGGTCCGACTCCGTGCCGCCGAACGGCTGGTAAAACTGGAGCATAGCCTGGCCGAACAGAACCGAATACTACGGGAAACTCAGGCAGCTCTTGTACAAACCGAAAAACTTGCAAGTCTCGGCCGGCTTGCCGCAGGCGTGGCCCACGAGATCAACAATCCGATCGCCTACGTTACCAACAATCTAGTGGTCATTCGACGTGACACGCATGCCGCGTTGGCCGCGCTTGACGCCTATCGCCGCGGTGACGCGGCCGAAGGAGCTCAATTAGAAGAGAAAGCGGACATCGGCTACCTTCGCGAGAACTTCACCCGTACGTGCGACAAGACGTTGGAGGGACTCCAAAGGGTTCGCGACATCGTCCGCAATCTGCGTGACTTCGCGCGACTCGACGAAGCCGAATTCAAAGAGGCCGATCTGAACACCGCCCTCAAGTCCACCATTGAAATCGTGCGACACCAGATCAAGGAAAAGAGTATCAGGCTGGAAACGAATTTCGATCCGCTTCCCTCGGTATTGTGCCACCCTGGGAAGATCAACCAGGTTTTCCTCAACTTGTTGGTGAACGCGATCCAAGCGTGCTCTCAGGGGGGAGTGGTGGCCACCCGCACCCGAGCAGAGCCCGATAGGGTCGTAGTAGAGGTGCAGGACAATGGGTGTGGGATCAGCCCGGAACACAAAATGAGGCTGTTCGAGCCGTTCTTCACAACCAAGCCAATTGGCCAGGGGACTGGACTCGGGCTGTCAGTTAGTTTCGGAATTGTCCGGGATCACGGCGGTGCGATCGATGTTGAGAGCGAGGTAGGACGTGGTAGCACATTCCGCGTCCGTTTGCCGTTGAAAGCAGGTGATAAGAGATAGGGTCTAACGAAAACAATCCCTCGGTCTACATCCCCTCAACTCTAAACCCCAAACCCGACGAAGGAGAAGAACTCATGACGACGACCAAGCACCCAATCCTGGTGGTGGACGATGAAGCGGAGATTCTATTCTCGCTGCGCGGGCTGTTGCGACAGGATTTTGAACTCCACACAGCCGAAAGTGGGGACGAGGCCCTTGACATCATGCGGCGACACGTGATCCACGTCATCTTGACCGACCAGCGAATGCCACAAATGACCGGGGTCGAGTTGTTGCAGCGAGCGCGGGGAGAATGCCCCGAGGCGGTCCGGATGGTGTTCACGGGATACGCCGATATCAAGGCGGTGATCGATGCCATCAATGAAGGTCAGGTTTACCGCTACCTGACGAAACCGTGGGAGCCCGATGAATTGCTATTATCCCTCCGGCAGGGGTGTGAGGAGTATGAACGGGTGACCGTGCGGCGTATCCTGCTCCTCGATTTCCAGGATTACATAAAACGCTGTCTAAAAATACCTGGCGATACAATGCTGCAACTTACAGGAGAAGAGCTTCTAGCACGAATCGAACGAGAACTGGCAGCGGACGCAGGGAAAGGTGGCTTGGGTGCGGGTTGACGCCATTAAAAGAAGCGATGCTCTTGCGTAATAGTAATCAGAAAGACCTTATCGGCGCGCTGTTACACTCGCAACCACGCCGCTAAGGTGGCAGTGTGACTCCTCAAACTTGACCTCAACTTCGAAAAGCATGAGCTTCCGATTGCTCAACTCCTGAGTCTCCAGCATCCTTATCGGGTCAGCGCGAGTCAGCCTCACTGGTTGATCGCGACACTCCTCGTGACAAAACTCCAGAAATCAGTCGCTCTGAAGAGATTCCACTATT
>DASZJS010000198.1:0-5748 GCA_035947935.1 Gemmata sp.
GCAATCGAGTTTTGGGATGTGGCTGACCGCAAGAATATTCGCACACTCGATGATCTGGGTGGGTTCGTCAACGCCATGACCCTCACTTCGGATGGGAAAACACTGGCCATTGCCGTCAAGGATGAGTTGAAACTCATCGGGGTGGACTCAAACCAATCGCGATCGCTCCCCATTACCGCTCATAGTCTGGCATTCAGCCCGAACGGTCAGCGGCTGCTGACCGCCACCCCGCTGGGTGTGAAACTGTGGGATGTGGAAAGCGGCCGGGATATCTTTACACTCGGTGGGAAGTGGAGTCGTGGGGGCAATTCCAGCCAGGTCGCCTTCGCGGGGCGCGAAGGACTCTTGCTGGTGAGTGATGGAGACCTGCGGGTTTATGATGGTCGGCCCTGGATTCCACCTCCACAACCAAAATCCAAACCAGGATCACCGGAACTCCCCGACCCAGGGAAGACACCACCTCTCGATGCTCGCCCCGAAGCAATCAAACTCGCCGCGAAAGCTAGCTCTGACGCGATTGGCAACGACCCAACCGCAGCACTGTTACATGCGATTGGTGCCCTGGAGGCAGACCCAGACCCAACCCGACAAAACATTCATCGACTCCGGATTGCCCTCGCATGGCAGGCGCTGCCAAAGCTCCGGCCGGTTGTTCCACCAGGGGCGAAAGACCCGACAGGCTTTGCCCGAGATTCCGTTGTCGATCCCCTATCAACACCGAACTTTGCCAACCCCGCACAGTCGACTTACCAAACAGATCGCGTGTTGATCAGCAAAGATGGTTCTCGGGTCATGGTCTGGAACCACGCCATTCACCAATACGAAGCTGATGAGGCAAAGAAGGCGGGTCGCACGCCGTGGCATTTGCAAGTGTTTGATCTAGCCACTGGAAAGCCGGTTGGTCCCGAAATCGACACGGGGAGATTGCCACACCTCACTTGCTGCGCTCTAAGTCCTGATGGGAAGCGGGCCGCATTTGTATTTCCTCTGGATCGCCCCAAACAAGAGCAATCGATCGTACCGGAGAATGAGAAATCGTGTGTGGTGCGGATGTGGGATGCCGAGTCCGGCAAACGGGTGGGTGTGGATATGGTGATAAAGCGTGGTCCGGCAAGGGATCAGCACCCTCAATTCATCGGTAGGCGATTTCTGGTCGTCTCAGATCGACAAAACCATTATCAACCGATCCAAACGGTTTTCGATCTGGAAACCGGCAAGCCGCTTGAGTTGCAGGAAGCTTTTGCCACGGCGTTCAGCACCCCCGGGGAGAAGTTCCTGGTCACCTCTGCGTCAGGTCGAGGCCGAAGTGTGGGTACAATTGTCCGCGATTACCGCACTCTTGCTCCCGTCGGCAAGCTGATTCCACTGCAAAGCGTTACGATCGGGGATGTGACTACCGATGGAAAGACCGCCGTTCTCGGCCTTTCTTATTTTCTCGGTGCGTGGGACACAACTACAGGCGAACGGCGACATGGGAAAATCGAACTGGCTGGCAATATTGAAGCCGTTGCCATCAACCCGAACAACACAGCCTATGCCGCGAGTTGTAAAAACCCCGACGGGGGGAGCATCGTGTAGGTGTGGGATATCCATACAGGCGATGTGCTTTCTCCTCCGATCCCCATTAGTGCTACTTGTCTCAAGATTCGCTTCACCCACGATGGGAATGGACTCATCGTCGAGACGAACGACCAGAGCGCGCGAGTGTGGGATGCCCAGACGGGCTTGCCGCTCTCACCCGTGTTTCATGCAACCTCTTTAAATGACCAATCCCTTGATGCAACTCTGGAAGGCGATACTCTTCTGGTTCGTCGAAATGCCGATACCACCTGTTTCGACCGTTGGCAACTTCTGCCCGATCCGCGACCGGTTGGGGAACTGAAGACTTTAGCCGAGACCATCGCCGGTCAGCGTCGAGAAGTGAATGGCATCCTCACTCCAATTTCGGCCGAGGAACTCCGCGCCCGTCGTCTGGAACTGTTCGTGAAGCATCCCGAGAATTTTGGTTCTGCCATCGTAAAACCTGAAGATGTAATGATTGCTCGGCCTGACCCACGAGGGCCGCAACTGGTGAAGATGCTGGGGGATCTTGGACAACTCACGAATCGTCGAATGCAGGCTGCCCGGATGCTCGGAGAAATCCAAGCGGTCGGGACACAGCCGGATCTTGTCCGGGCACTCCGGAACGATCCGGCCGTGGATGTCCGTGTGGCAGCAGCCGCGACACTTGGCGACCTCGGGAAACTGGAACCAGCCACAATCGAGGCCCTTCTGGTTACGATTGGCGATCAAAACGACGCCTATCTCCGTTCCACCGCTGTGCGGGCACTGCGCACGGCGGCGAAGGAGACATTCAAAGACCTGATAAGGTTGCTCAGCGAGGATAAGACAGTGAATGTCCGGGCCGCAGCAGCATACGCCCTGAGATATGGCCCCGTCAGCAACGATACAGTTCTAGCTGCTCTACGAGGGGCGAGCGCTGAAGGTCAACCGTGGCTTGTTCGTGTGGAGTCTGCTTACAGCTTTGCGATTCTTAAGCCGATGGATGTTGAGTCTGTGAAGGTTCTCGCGCAAGCCGCTGCTCAACAGGCCGATAGCTGGCCACAATCTGTGGCCACATCGTATCTCGACGAACTTGGTCCGCGGTCTTCAGTTGCAGTTCCAGTGCTTGTTCGGTTGGTCGAAAAAGGACGTTATCAGCCACACTACACTGAAAAGACTTGGCATGCCCTTCATGCACTGGCGCGGATCGGTCCCGGGGCAAAGGAAGCCTTGCCCGTGTTGCTTGCCCGGCTCGATCAGGATGCAGCTAACGCGCACTGGTTCGACAACAAGACCAATTACGTTCCTGCTGGCGATAACATGATGGCGTTCACCACAGCCCGGATCGGTCCGTCTGCCATCCCGGAACTGTTGAAGATAGTACGCGATGCCGAAGCACCGCAGCGACGTGCGGCGATCCTTGCTCAGGGTCCATTGGGACCAACGCGTATGTTTGGAACGGTCTTGCTTACCCGGATTGAGGAAGTGGTGCAGACGCGACGCCGGGCGGCTGTAATCGCGCTCGGTTTCCTCGGTCCGGCGGCGAAGGATACGCTCCCTGAACTTGAAGCACTCCGGATGCAACAAGGGGAACAGGACAAGTTCATGGACGTGGCATTGGACAAAGCGATTGGGCGCATTTCCGATCCGAAAGCAGTTCCTCTCGATCAGTTCGAGTATTGATGTGAGAGAGGGGAACAAAGCGGTTCGATGTTTCAAACTGGGTAGTTTCGGGGACACTTTCCCAGCACTGCCAAAATGCGCAGGACGCCCGATCAGACGGCTTTCCCTTGACCTAAATGCGCTACCCCGCTATTCCCTCGAGTCAATCGCAGCAGGATGGGAAGTGGAACACGACAGCGTTTCTCCAAGCAATCTGGGGGCTTTTACCGCGCGAAATCGTTCGGAGTGTAACGAGGGCGGCATAAAAAAAGCGGCAGAACCTGCATTTATCGTGCAACGAAGAACTTGTTTTTCTGCAACCTCGCGTTACGATTCGTCTCTATAGCGTTCTCGTCGCTGCGCATGCCGCTCGATGAGTTGCACCCGTTGAGCCGCAGCCCTGTGGCTGCGACCCGGGATAAGCCGACCCCAAGAGGTCACTTGCCGTATGTTCGAGCCTGAAGCTCGCCCGCTTGCCGATAACTCGGCTATATGCGGGTTCGAAGACGAAGAGCCCCCGAGTTCGCCGCAACGTCATCCAGTGTGGGAAAACGTCCCCGATGCCCAGTGGGATGACTGGCGGTGGCAGACCCAAAACTCCATACGGTCTGTCCGTCAACTCCGCACACTTCTCCGATTCAGCCCTGCGGCACTCGAAGCGATCGGTCGGTTGGAGGGTGACTACAAACTCGCAATCCCTCCTTACTACTTCTCGCTCATCGACACGGACAACCCAGCCGATCCCATCCGGCTCCAGGCAGTTCCGTCTCCTCTCGAAGCAGAGAATCCCTCCGGATACGAACTCGATGACCCACTCGAAGAGGCAAAGGATTCGCCCGTTCCTGGCCTCACACACCGTTATCCGGATCGTGTTCTCCTGATCACGACACCGAACTGCTCGATGTATTGCCGCTACTGCACGCGAAAGCGTGCCACACTGACCCGTGGCGGGTGGGAAGGCGTCAGTGCCGATGACGAGCGGATGATCGAATACGTTCGGGATCATCGCGAGATTCGAGATGTGATCGTCTCCGGCGGCGATCCACTTACTTTGCCAGTTGGCAAGCTCAGGTTTTACCTGGAGAACCTGAAAGCCATCGATCATGTGGATGTGATCCGAATCGGCACGCGCGTTCCGGTTACACTTCCGCAGCGCCTCTACGACCCTGAACTGATCGAATTGCTCTCTTCCGCCGAGAAGGTTTACATCCAAACGCATTTTAACCACCCCCGAGAGATTACCCCGGAGGCGGCAAGGGTTTGTAAGTCACTCCTTCGGGCAGGAATGCCGATCAACAACCACTCGGTTCTGCTCAAGGGTGTCAACGATGATCTGGGGACGATGCGATCCCTCCTCCGCGGCCTGCTGCGGATCAAGGTTCGCCCGTACTACCTCTTCCACTGCGACCCAGTGACCGGAGCCGGTCACTTCCGAACGTCCGTGTGGAAAGGTCTGGAGATCATGGAAGGGCTCCGTGGCCATATGTCTGGGATCGGCATCCCGACTTATGTTGTCGATAGCCCACACGGAGGCGGGAAAATTCCGCTGATGCCGAATTACCTCGTCTCCATGTCCGATGATGCCGTGATCCTCCGCAACTACGAGGGGATGTTGATTCGTTATCAGGCCGAGGACAAGCCTGGAACAATCAACCCCACGGCAACCCGCGGTGTCAGCGGTCTGCTGCAAGGCGACAAGACCGCTCTGATTCCCGAGGGTAACGAACGGATGGCTCGGCGGAAGCCCCAGGTTGCCACAACGGACTGTGGCGGGGATATCGAGGTTCCGTCCGATGGGGATGGCCAGAGACGAATCATCCCACTCACCTTGCTCAAAGGTGGCTCAAACGGAAACGGTCCGGCTGCCTCCAACGGCTAGGAAGCATTCTCTCCGGCTAAACTTGCGGCAGAGCCATAACTGAAGCGACCTTCAGTTGCGACTCTGCCGCACTCCATTTATCCGCGTCTCACCCACAAAAGGCTCGATCGGCATGCACATCGGGATCGCCTTCGACCTGAAACCGGATGCACCTGTGCCGGAGGGTGTACCGGACGATCTCCACGAGGAGTTTGACTCTCCCGTGACGGTCAAGGCTATTGGAGACGTGTTCCGCTCGCTTGGGCACACAGTCAGCGAATTGGGCGATGGCCGCCCACTTCTCGAAGCACTTCTCCGCAACCCGCCCGATCTGGTATTCAATTTCGCGGAAGGGGTCGGAATGAGTCGGTCGCGGGAAGCCCGTGTTCCCGCCGTCTGTGAGATGCTGAACATTCCTTACACCGGGTCCGATCCACTCGCGTTGGCCGTATCGCTCGACAAGGAGATGACCCGACGGCTGGTTGAACCACTCGGAGTGACTATCCCCAAAGGAATTACTCTGGCCCCGCCCCCCGAGGAATACGATGGTGATTGCGCTGAGTTCCCGGCCGTGCTTACTGAAGCCGAATTGCAGCTTCCAGTAATTGCCAAGCCGACCTGCGAAGGATCAAGTAAGGGCGTGCGGAATCGATGTGTGATCCGCACCCCTGCTGAGTTCGGGCCAA
>DASZJS010000199.1:0-13132 GCA_035947935.1 Gemmata sp.
TGGCTGTTCGCCGTTTACATGCTCATCAAGCCCGTCTGCGGTTCGCTCATGCTCGTGTGCATGTTCTACGCCGCTCGGTCGGCCACTGGTGGCCGCGTGCCTGCCGAGTTCCTCCCCTATCTGTATGTGTCGAACGCTTGCTATGGCCTCGTTGGCACCGTCATGTTCGGCCTCAGCTATGCCGTTGTCCGGGATCGTGAACACTACCGGATGTTGAAGTACGTTTACATCAGCCCCGCGCACTTCCAGACCTACTTCCTCGGTCGAGGCGCGGCCCGCGGACTGGAAGGTACCGTTGGCGGTCTGCTCAACGTCGGGGTGGGTTTGTTTCTGTTTTCAGAATTGCGGGCGAGTGTGAATGTGGATGTGCCCTGGTTGCTCGTGTACATGTTAATCGGATCGGTCATGTTGTGGGCTTGCGGAATGATTCTGGCCGCTGCTTGTTTGAATATGTCGCGGAACGGAATGTTTCTGAGTGAGGGCATTGCCGGTATTGCCTACCTGCTCAGTGGCGTGGTTTTTCCCCTGAAGGCGTTGCCCGACTGGGTTCAGCCAATCTCCTTGAGCCTGCCGACGACCTACTGGCTGGAAGGGATGCGGCGATCGTTGATGGGACCACCCCCGGCCACACTCAGCGGCCCGCTCTCGGACTGGAGTAACGGCACACTGGCTCTCATGTTGCTGGCAACGACAGCGGGGTTGGTCGTGGCCGCACAATTGTTCTGGAACTGGAGCGAACGCCGGGCCTGGCGCAACGGCAAGTTTGAAGAGAACGCAGGAGTGTGATCGCATCACAGATTCTGTGTGGGGAAATGCTCGGTCTTGAAGGGTGGGAGGTTCCAGGCCAGCGAGTTGTCATCGACTGCGCCTTCACGCGATACTGTCATGGGGTGAACGAAGAAACCAGCTTCATCCTGAAGACAGCGGGCACGGTGCGATTAGCGCAGAACATCACCGCGTATCGCGCAGACTAAGGATCGGCCCGAGAAGCGGTGAAGAGAGATGGTCACCAATTCATTAGGATACAGCATTGAACCTAATCATTTGAGCGAGTAGCTGGATTTGTAAGGCCTTGACTCTGTGAATTGCCGATCATATGATTAGTTATCTCGTGGCAATCCAGGGGGGAAATCGCATGACGAACGCGACCCCTGCGGACGAGCATGCAACCGTGAAACGGCGATTTTTGGAATATCAACTTGGCACCGACGGACAGTCCGTCGGACGATGAGCATACATCGTGAAACAGCGATTATTGGAATTGTTAGATGAAGGCGATTACAAGCTGAGTGCACGGGCCATTCGGGACGCAAAGAGGGATCTACATCCTCATTTCGGGCGTGAGCCCACTGAGTCGGAAATTGTCCAATACATCTTGGATGCTCTATCACCCGCAAGCGTGTGTCTTTGTTCTGCTCCGCAGGGTGATCCACCGGGGTCTGGCGGCATCGCATGGCAAATGACTGACAGCAACGGTATCTTCATAAAACTGCAAATCTGCGAGATTCGATTCGGTGAAGAGTATGCCTACGTTCAAAGTTGTCACACAAGCAAACATGCGTAGTGTGTTGGGGAAGCTATGGTCATACCTCTAGTATCGACTGGTGAAAAGTGCCCTGAATGCCACAAGGGTCAACTCGTCTCGCGCACGCGGACAGAAGAGTTTGACTTCGACTTGGGCGACAAGACGATCCGAGTTCGTGCTGAGAGCGTTCCTTATCAGGTCTGCGATCACTGCAAGGAGGAGTTGATTGGATCTGAAGCGGTGCGGATGCGGCACGAGGCCATTTGTCGCGCTGCAGGCTACCTGTCGCCAGCCGAATATCGGGCGATTCGTGAAAGCTTCGGCTGGTCCCAGCAGTACCTCGCAGACCTCACTGGCTACGGAGTTGCCACAGTGTCACGTTCTGAGCGCGGACGTCTTCTCCCGAATCTGAGCTACGATATTACCCTCCGAGCAATCCGGGATTGCTCGGCATACCGCGAGAATCTTGAGCGTTTACTAGCTTCACGCACACGCCGGCAAATCTGCTAAACTCACGGTAGCTCATCCCCCGGGAGTGAACTGCCGTGCCTATCCAGTTTCGCTGTCCGAAGTGCGACATCCGGTTGACGATAATACAGCGCGAAGCCGGTACGCCAATGATCTGCCCCAGGTGCGAGGCGACGATCACCGTGCCCGGCGATGACGCTCTGCCCGCGGAACTCCCTGAACTCGCTCGACCTATCTCACTCACCCTCAGTTCACCAATCCCCAGCGACACACCTCTCCCGAGCCGCTGGGCTAGCCCGTGGTTTCGCGTTGGTGCAATTGGTGGCGGTTTGGTGCTGCTTCTGGCCGTCTCGATCGCGGTTGCCCTGACTATTCGTAAGCCGACCACTCCTCCAGAATTGGTTCACAGCGATGATTCTTCCACACCCTCTCCAGCAGCGGCATCAGTGATCTCTCAACCTTCACCGAAGTCCGCATCCGTTTCAACGCCTCCGGCACCTCCTGCATCAACCCCAAACGCAATCAAACCATCGGAGAGTGTTTCGCAGTCGGTCATCCCCCTCGAGCCAACATCGCCGCTGCCGCAGACTGTGCCGGGGGTGACTCAACAACAGCCAGTTGCGGTCGAACAGGCACCGCCACCGCGGCCCATCGTCCCGCTGGTCGTACCCGTGCGGACTTACGACCGATTCGGCAATCCGATTGGCTCCGATGTCGGCTTGGGCAAAGATGGCGAGTTCAAGGGTAAGCGATTGCTGTTCTGGTCCGGCTACGAGAATGCAGGGAAAATCTTCTTCGGACCCACCAACCCGCTCTGGAAAGCCTGGGAGCGCCAGGGATTCACGGTGATCGTCAGGGTCGGGCAATTCCGAACCGAGTGGCTACGCGACATCGATCAGTTGTGGATTCTGTCAACCGGCAGGTTTGAACTCCCGCTCGGTCTGCCTCCGGAAGCCGTTGTGGCTGCCGTGGACCTGCTCCCGATTTCCGAAATCCCCTCGGGCTTCACCGCGGCCGAATACAAGTTCATCGTTCAGGCCACCCTGGACATGAGTTTGTCGCGCGTCCACCCGCTCAATGAACAAGCTTATCGTGAGATCGAGAAATTCGTAAAGTTGGGGAAGGGATTGTGTCTGTTATCCGACGATGAACCGTTTCTCGTCGAGTCGAATGAACTGGCAAAGCGTCTTTATGGCGTCACTGTCAAAGGCAATTACATTGCCGATAAAATTGCTTATGTCCGGGACCACAAGCTCACGCCGGCAGATATCCGCAAATTCGGGGGGCAATATGAAATCGCGGATCACCCGCTCTTGACGGGAGTGAACTTCCTGTACGAAGGAATCACGATCAGCAATGTGGGGATATCGGACAAGCTGGAACTAGCCTTGAAGGCTAGCGATGGGCAACCGCTGATCGCAGTCTCGAAAGTTTCCGGCCAGCGAGTCGTTATTGACTGCGCTTTCACACAGTTCTGTCACGGGCCAACCGAGCGCACCAGTTACGTCCTCAAATCCGCCGGCGCGGTTCGCCTGGCGCAGAACATCGCGGCGTATCTTGCAGGCAAGGATGGGGGGAAGTAAGTAAGGGGCAAGCCCACCACACCACCTGAACCCTTACTTATGACTCTCGTTCCTCTCGGTGACCAAGCTGTTCTCGCGTACTTCCCCGATGAATCCGCGGCGATCGACTTCGCCTCGGCGGTTCAGAGTGCGGCTATTCCCTGGCTTCAGGATATTGTTCCAGCCTACGCCAGTGTCGGGGTATTTTTTGATGCAGATATGATCGGAACCGGCGATGTCATCGAGTGGCTGACCGAGTTTCGCACTTCCACAGGAGATGGCTCGGCTTCTCCCAGCCCTCAGCACTCGGCGATAAATCTGCGAACTCTTCGCGTACCCGTTTGCTACGAAATGCAATCGGATATGGCCCGGGTCTGCGAGCATACGGGACTTTCTGTCGATGAAGTGATCCGACTGCACACATCGACCGAGTTCACGGTATACGCGATTGGTTTCGCGCCCGGTTTCCCCTATCTGGGCTATCTGCCGCCGGAGTTGTGCGGTGTTGGCCGCCTGGCAAGCCCGCGCTTACGAGTCGAACCGGGGAGCGTTGGGTTAACCGGCCGACAAACGGGCATTTATCCCCTACCCCGACCAGGAGGGTGGAATCTGATTGGACGAACGCCGCGGGTTATTGTGGATGTAGCAGCGGGATTCTTCCCGTTGCGAGTTGGCGACCGGGTGCGGTTCGAGCGGATCGATGAAGCCGAGTTTCGACGCCAGACTGGAGAACGGCTTAATCTAACTGAAGCGGGAGCGTGACCGATGGGGTACTCCCCTCTCGCACTCCCGCCTCATGGATGGGCTAACTGTCTCTCGTCTGGAATCTCCAGCACGCCAGTCCGAGCATGACCGCGATAAACCCGAATGACACCCCGAACGTCTCACCCCACGATGGATACTCGACCTTTGATTTGGCCAGGGCGTATTGCTCCAGAGGGGTGAGCGTGGCATCGGAGATCAGTTTTGTCGTTAGCCGGTCCACATCCTTGTACCGGGGCAGAATGAATTGCACGCCATCCACCACATCACCCAGGGTTTTGTTCACTTCGGCACGTTGCGCTGGGTCCGCCCGAAAATCATCGAGCTGGAACTTGATCACACCCACCAGGTACAGGAAAAACGCGAATCCACAGGTGAGTAAGATGGCGGCGATAGCACTCCTCGTCAACACTGCAATGAGCGTCGAGAATGCGTACAGAATCGCGAACGTAAAGGTCAGGATGGGAATAAGGAGCAGGAAGTTTATGTTCCAAAAACCGGATCGAAGTGCCAGTACCAGCCAGATTCCACCAACTGTAGTCACTGTCAGAATTAACATGTACGTTAATCCGCCGATGTACTTGTAAACCAATAATGCTGGGCGACTGATTGGCTTGGTAATGAGCAAATCGAGAGCTCCCTTGCGCAGCATGTTCGGGATGAAGAAACCGGTGATGACCACCCCAATCAACAGGGTCAACGTCGCTCCAAACCCATTGATGATTTTTTCCTCAATGAACCACAACACCATGCCAAGTGGGAAGTGTGCCGGAATGGTCACAGCGCCAAAGAACAACTTCGTGGTGGTCGGCCAGCCACGGACACCCTCGGTTGAGTGGATCACGACATCAAACGCATATTCAGGCTGCTTCACTCCATCCGTCACGCGCTTGACGGTGACATTGCTCATGCCGGCATGAACGGCAAACTGTTGCTGAATGAACGTATCCAGATCGTCATTGGTAAGTGCTTCAGCTTCTTCCAGAGTGACTTCCTGGGGTTCGGCACCCTCCAGGGGAGGCCCATTCTGGCCAAAGCCCATCGTTCGCGTGTGCCCGGCTGGTTTCTGCCAATTCACCACGGCAAAGCGGAGCGAGTCGGGCTGAGGATTCTTGTCGTCGGGGCGACTGGATCCACGTCGAAACAACGGGTTCCCCGATGGCTTTGTGGTCAGTCGCAGGGTGTATCCATCCGCGGTAGTCTGCACGTTGGAGGCGGTGTACGCTGTCGCGTCACTAAGAATCACCGGCAGTTTTCCCTTGCCTCGTTCGGGAAACACGAAGTTGAATTTTGTGACGATCTGCTCGAACGCCTTGTCTGGTGGCTCGGGTGTGAACGAGAGGCTGAAAGTAATCAGACAGACCAGAGCCGATAGGCCCAGCAATACCCAGATCACCTTGGCATCCATTGCCTCGCGGAATGAGTCCTTCAGAATCGCCAGAAACTGCCTCATCGGTCGTCCCCCCCAACGGCTACCGGTCTCCGGCTGCGTTTATCGACACCAGGTTCGGCCCCCTCGACGGTCGCAAGGAACGCATCTTCCAGCGATTGTTTCCGTTCAACGAGGTGGCGCAGATTCAGTCCTTTCTCCGCGATGAGTCGGACGAGGCGGTCGATCGTTTGCCCCTCCACAAGACCAACCTCCCAGAGTTCGATCGTGGGGGCCGGCCCCTTGCCACCACCCGCTGAAGCGACGTGCTTGATGGAGTATCCGAGCTGCGTGGCTTCGGCTTCTGGGAATCGTTGTCCGCTTGCAAGACCAACTTCAAAGCGTCCCTTTTGCGCGGTCAACTCGGCGATGGTTCCCTCGCGAACGAGGTTGCCCTTTTGGAGAATCGCAACGCGGTCGCAAATCAGTTCCACCTCACCCAAAAGGTGCGAATTCAGAAAGATGGTGTGTCCCTTTTCCTTCAATCGTCCCATCAGTTCCCGAATTTCCCGACGGCCAAGGGGGTCCACGCCATCTGTTGGTTCATCGAGAAAGATCACCTCGGGATCGTGAAGCAAGGACTGGGCGATGCCCAACCGCTGCTTCATCCCCTTCGAGTAGGTCTTGATTTTCGAGTGCATCCGCCCGGCGATACCAACCAATTCCAGCGTTTCGGGAATCTTTCGGCGGCGATCATCCCGCGACACGCCATAGAGTTGGCCGTAAAAATCCATGAGCGAGTAGCCGGAGTGATATACAGGGAATTGATGATCTTCCGGCAGATACCCCACCCGCTCGCGGATAGAAGTGGTGCCGGCGGGAGCACCCAGCAACTCGGCGTCCCCACGGGTTATCTTGACAATTCCCAACAGGATTTTGATGAGGGTGGTTTTGCCCGCGCCGTTCTGGCCGAGCAACCCGTAGATTTGTCCTTTCTCGACGGTCAGCGAGACGCCTTTGAGCGCCCGAATCCGACCGTAGTCTTTACTGAGTTCCCGCGTCTCGATCACCGACACGGCCGCCTCCCGGTTGGAGTGGGGGGAGTGTAAATGGCTGCTGAAGAGGAATTCGCCGACAGGCAGAAGATATTAACATCCACCGGGTCGTTCAACCGTTGCCGGGATATTGATGACTATTGTCAAGCGCTGCGCTCGCCTTCGCTTCGCTTATTTTCAAACGGGTCGATTTTATAAAAGGGAGAAGCATCGTGCCAAAGTTAACTGTCGAAGATGTTGGGCAATTCGAGGTGGTGGCCGGCAAGCGGCTGGTTCTGGCGCTGGTCGATGATGCCCACATCGACCAGTTGCACGCTTGCGGTGGAAATGCCCGGTGTACCACCTGCCGCGTGGAGTTCGTGGCGGGTGAACCGGACAGGATGACCGAGGCCGAGAAGCAGGTACTCGCAGCACGCGGATTGACCGGCGTGCGGCTGAGTTGCCAGATCACATGCGATGTCGACATGACCGTGCGCTGCATCAGCCGACTCGCTGGCAGCGGTCGGCAGGACGCTGGGAACCGGCCAACCGACGACATCTCACCACCGCCAGTATGGGCAACGAAATCGTGAGACGGGTAACCAGGGGTTGCGTTCGCCTTCGGCTCACTCCACCCCTGGTATCAGGGTTGGGAAACTGCCTGAGCCACGGCATCGAGCAGTTGGTCGATGTTGAACGGCTTTTCAAGAAGTGAGGCTCCGGGCGGCATTTCGACAGGGGTTGAGCTTGTTCCCCCTGTGTACCCAGACATGAAAATCACCCGGACTTCCGGACGGACGCGGCGAATCATCTCGACCAGTTCCGGGCCGGTTCGGTTTGGCATGACCACATCCGAGAGCAGGAGGTTAAATCGATCCGGATTGGTCATATATTCCGCTAACCCGCGACCTCCGTCTGGTGCGGTTACAACGACATACCCCGCGTGTTCGAGAACCACCCGGACAAACTCCCGAACCGCTTCTTCGTCCTCGACGACCAAAATGGTTACGCCTGAGCCGCGAGCGAGTCCCAAAGGCTCGACGGAACGATTGTGCATCGGGGAAGTCGGGTTCGTGGACATCGGGTTCCCGTGGCGAGCGGGGCAGGCCGAGTGGGTTCATGAACGAACGAGTGGCAAGAATCAATTGTAATTGTTTAGGCCGATGAGAAGCGTGGAGCAACCCGTCTGGGCAGAATTTGCCAATTGAGACGGATTGACCGTCCGCATTCTCGTACTGAAGCCGGATAATTCACTCGCGAGAGAACAGCGGGTTGTCGCTGTCCTCCAGCGCGGAGTTCGGCGATATCCGGAGATTGTGATGGGAGCGAAAAAAACTGGTCAAAACACGCCACAACACGAACAAATGCCTTCTCTGCTTACAGTTTCAACTTTCAACTCTCCTAAGTGGTCGGCTCCGATTGTGGCTTGAGTTGTCCGGCCTCCAGTTCCAATACACGGTCGGCCAACCCAACCACGAGTGGATCGTGGGCCGCGAGGATGAACGCCGTCCCCGCTTTCCGAAGTATCCCGAATTCCGCAATAAGCACACGCGCATTCTCAAGATCCAAGTTTGAGGTCGGTTCGTCCGCGAGGATTATCTCGGGCTGACATATAAGAGCCCGAGCAGCGACAACGCGTTGTTGCTCTCCTCCCGAGAGCGTCCGTACACGTTCGCGGGCTCGGCCATCCAAACCAAGTCGAGTCAGCCACTCCAAGGCCCGGCGGTTGCGTTCGGTTCGCCGCACACCGCGGGGAATGAGCGGATAGGTCACATTCTCCAGAACTGTCAATTCGGGAATAAGCGAAAACGACTGGAAGATGTGGCCGATTGCACGCCGCACCCGGGTCAACTCGGTTCCCGAGCACAATCCCAAATCCTGACCGTGGAAGAGAACCTGTCCCCTGGTGGGACGTTCGATTGCACCTAGCAGGGCAAGCAACGTCGTCTTGCCTGCCCCGGAAGGACCGACCAGGGCGATCGCCTGTCCGCAATCGATACTCAATGAGACCTCGTGGAGCGCACGAATTTCTTCACCGGTTCCGGTTCGGTAAGACTTGCAAACCTTGCGCGCTTCGAGAAGGAGCATACCCGATCGGGGTGGGAGGTTAGCGGAGGGCTTCACGGGGCGCTGCGGTGCTGGCACGCCAGGTCGAGTAGAGAGTTCCCGAGAGCCCAACGACCGATGAGAACACGAACGCCAGTATCAGTGGAACCGGGGTGAGACGATATGGCACGCGGAAATCTGGAGTTATCGCCGCACCGGTCAGGAAGATCGAAGCCAGTCCATACCCATTGAACACCCGGAGCCACACCCATGCCCCGAGAAAGGCGATGCAGCCACTCGCTACACTCAGGGCCAGGCTTTCGGCAGCCGAGCGCAGCAACACATCCTCGGTTTGCCAGCCCGTGGCTTTCAAAATCCCAATCTCGCGCCGACGTTCCGATAGACCAATTCCCGAGGTCACCACCAGAACCAGGATACTTGCGGAGATCGCCAGGAGGAAGTGAAGGTTGAAGGCGACCTCGCGTTGGCGCCCACCCAACGGAAGCGATCCGATCAGTTCCTGACGAGTCATCACCCGGAGGCGAATGGTTCCCCCAGTCGGGGTGTGAGAGACGAGCCGGTCAGCAATCGCTCGCGCAACTGCGGATTCCGTCCCCGGCTGACACCAGACCAGGAGATCGGTGGCCAAGCCTTCTTGCTCAAAGATGGCAGCTGCGGATTCAAAAGTGGTAAGGATCAGACTTGCTTGCCAGAGCGGAGAATCGGATTTGAACACACCCACTACCTTAGAGGTCCGCTCCCCACGAAGATCGTTCCGGTAGAACGGGGGCAAAACGGATCCGATCTTTAGCCCGAGTTTCCGGGCAATCGAGGTGCCGATCACGAGTTCATGTGGGCCGCCTTGGCGAGGCAGACTTCCATCGATGCATTCATTCCATTCGGACAACTGCTCGCTCGCCAGGCCAACCAGCACGGCAGGGGTCCGCTCTTTCCCGAGAACCACCCCGCCAACAATCCGAGGAGCGACCATTCGGACATCTTTCAACCCACGGAGTTGCTCGGCCACAGCCATTGGAACCGCCGCTGCTCGACCAAACTGGCTACCCATGACGTGAAGATCGGCCCCGAAACGGACCGATGCCTCAGCTTCCGCCTCAAGCCCTCGCGCGACTGCCTCCCCAACCACGTATGGAAGAAGTACCGCAACGAGCGCGATCACACATGCAGTGCTTCTCAGCGGATACAGCCGCACCGCGGTGAGGCCGGTCAGTGCGATCTCAAGGAGAGTGCGCATCGGAACTCGATTCCACCATCCACCCCAAATCGGTGTACTGAGGTGCATTGGTGAGAAGTGGACCCGCATGAGCGGGACAGAAACATCCTCCGCCCGGAACCGGCCACCAGTCGGCACGACACCCTTCATCCAATCGTGCATCGAAGGCAGCCGGGCAGACGGAGATATCTGTAGAGGTGCCTGAGCCGATTCCACCGGTCAATTGGTGGAACTCGGCAGCGTGAGACGTGTTGGGCGCTACGGACCAACCCTCCCAGACCAAAACCGCAAAAGTTGCTGAGAGCAGGCTGACGAGAAACACCAACACCTGCGTGGCCCGTGGTTCCATGGTGGATCCTCAATCGTTAATTGGCAGGTTCCACCAGATCGTGGCGTTTGTTCACTGCGAGGTGATCGATCCGTTCCCGTTTGCCACGCGGCCATCGTATCTCGATATGATCGATGTCTGTGTGCGTTCCGAGACCGAAGTGGAGGGTGCGAGATCCGTGAGAGAGATAGCCTCCCGCGGGATTCACCTGTCGGACCATCACCCCTCCCCCAGCCGGATACACCCATACCAGTGCCCCGATGGCATCCCGGTTGCTTCGCGTTCCAGTCAACCGGAATGCAATGTAGTTTTTCTGTGGGAAATGGTTCCGGAAGTAATACGGTCGGTCGTTGAAGTTGTTCACCATCAGGTCGAGTCGCCCATCCCCATCGAAGTCCGCAACAACAGCGCAACGGGAACTTCGTGGAGCAGGCTTCCCGCCGATCTTCTCCTCCAGGTAGATGCCACCCGCCGGCGGCTCGATCCCAAAGGATGCAGCGCGGTCGGTAAACGTCCCATTTCCGTTGTTCATCATGAGGGAATTCGGGTAGTAGCCATACGGATACCCCATCCCCGACGGGATGAACACATCCTCGAACCCATCGTTGTCGAAATCCCCCGTGGCGATTCCCCACGGCCACCAGGTTTCCAGGTTTGCTCGATCTGAGATTTCCTCATATTTGCTATCTTTGCCATCGGACAGTTTCCGGAAAAGGGTGTTGCCGAACACGACGTCCTCGTACTTGAATTTGAACGACTTTACAAGGGTTCTCTCTGAATCGGCAGCCTCAGGGGAAATGCCGTAAAAAGGCCCCATCACTTTGTCGTACTTCTTGTGCAAGTCGTAAGTCTTGTTATTGCGGGGTTCAGCTGTATGAGGAAGCCACATATCCGAGTGCATATCCACCGTAAAAAGATCGAGTCGTCCATCGTTATCGATGTCGAATACCTTTGTGCCAATCGCGCCCCATGAAGTTCGTCCGAGAATCTTCAAGGTATCGACCGGAGTGAACGTCCCATTCCCGTTATTGCGGTAGAGTTGATTCGCCCCGAACATGTTCGTGACGAACACGTCCAACCAGCCATCGTCGTTGTAATCGAAGATGGCCACGTCTCCGCTCCACCCGACACCCGCCAGACCAGCTTTTGCGGTGACATCCTCGAACGTGCCGTCCCCCTTGTTCCGATACAACACGTTGTGTTCCGGTTCGCTCAGTGCCATCTTCCAAAAATCGGCAATCCCAGGGAAGTAGTGAGCAGAAGGGTCAAATGTGGGGAGTGTCCATTTGGCTGTGTTGGTCACGATCAGATCGAGGTAACCGTCGTTATCGAAGTCGAAGAACGCCGCGGTTTGAGAGTGGGCTACCAGTTCGAGGTGACTTTCCTTGGTGACGTCCTTGAACGTACCATTGCCCATGTTCTTGAACAGGACGTTCCCACCGCGCGTGCTGGTCACGAATAGATCCAGATGCCCATCGTTGTCGTAATCGGCAAAGGTTGCCCCCACGCATACCCGATCGCCGAGACCGACACCCGCCTTGGCAGTGACATCCTCGAACGTGCCGTCCCCCTTGTTCCGATACAGGGCGTTTGGCCCGAGTTGGTTGACGAAGTAGACATCCTCAAACCCATCCCCATCGAAGTCCCCAACCGCCAGACCACACCCGTGATCGTACAGATTGATTTTGAATTTCTCGCCCTGTTCATTAGGTAGAAAAGCCATGCGAAAGTTGACTCCAGCCTCTTTGGCCTCGTTTCGGAATGCCTGCACGTTCGCGCTGTCAGGCACGTTGCTGATCTGATCCGGGTCGATGAGCTTTTTATTAGGCCAGAAAGCCAGGAGGATTCCGACTCCGATGAGTAGCGCGATCGCCCCAGAAGCGACCAGTGTTCGTCGGTGGAGTGCCGTCAATCCCGACATGCTCCTCGCTCCTTGTGTGAGGTAGGAATGGCAGACAACCTTGTTCGTTCCAGGCTTTTCAGCCACTCATTTGAGGATGAGTTCGCCCGAAATCCACAGGAGAGAAACCAGATAACTCGTTGACGCGAGTTGGAGTAGTTCGTCGGTAATACCGGAGGCGGAAGATTTGGGTTGGATGCCGCCACTCAGCCAGGTAGCCAAAGCGGCCCACCCCACCGCCCCGCCACCCATCACGAACAACGCAACCCCAATGAGGCTCTCGGGGGCACCAGGGACGAGATCGTAGGGACAGTGGTGGTCCGGCGTGCCCAGCAGTCGGGGAGCAACAACATCGATAACGAAGATGGCATCCATTACCGTGGTTGCGATCGCCGCACCGACTAATGCCATGAGGCACGGATTGGACCGGCGATGACTGGTCCACATCCTGAACGCATACACAGCCAGTATCGTAATTGAGTTGCACGCATAATATGCCACGAACAAGCTGGTCTCATCAATTCCTACAAGAGGTTGGGGCAGGAATCGTGCATTCCCCTCAGCGTGCGCAACGATCCCCGTACAACAGCCTGCGGAGGGAAAGACCTCTTTCTTCGGGATCGTCAGGTAAGCAATTTCGACTGTGGTATCGGCGACCGCAAGGAACGCTGCACCGGCCATTACGAGGAGAATCCGACCCGTGAGTGGTGCGGTGTCGGTTTTGAGGTTGATTCTGTGAAGTACAAACCAAAGCCCACTCAGAAAGACTACTGCTGGCTTCGCAATTTCCAGTGCTGAGACAAGCTGTGGGAGAAAGCGACTTGCTCCGATGCTCCCATCTCCGATGCGAGTGACCCCGTAGATGCACATGACGCCGGGCCATTCTCGAACGTAGCTTTGCAGG
>DASZJS010000200.1:0-6343 GCA_035947935.1 Gemmata sp.
CGATGGCAAGTTACTCTGGAAGACTCCCTATGCGGTGACCGGGCGAGGCTACAACGCTTCCACGCCCCTAGTGGATGGCCAGACCGTGATCTACTCGGGCTCGAATCGGGGAACGAAAGCCATCAAAATAGAGAAGAGTGGCGATGGCTTCGCTGTGAAAGAACTCTGGGATAACAAGGACAACTCCGTCATCTACAACACGCCTGTGATCCACAATGGCCTGGTGTTCGGGCTCACCGCAAGCAACAGCTTGTTCTGCATCAATGAGGAGAGCGGCAAGACGGCATGGAGCAGTCCCATCAAGGGTGAAGGTGGTTACGGATCGATCGTCGATACCGGTTCCGTGCTGATGTCACTGACCCCCAGCGCCCAGTTGGTCGTTTATGAACCCAGCGACAAGGAATTCAAGGAACTGGCATCGTACAAAGTATCCACTACCAAAACCTACGCTTACCCCGTCATTTCCGGGAAGCGGATTTACGTGAAGGACAAAGACTCGGTGATCCTGTTCACGATTGAGTGAAAAGCCAAGTTCAAGATCTGAGTTTTACGAAACGGTCGCGGCCGTCACTCCCATTTATGGAGTGATGGCCGCGACCGTTTCATACTTCAGATTAGCGGGAGAGAGAATTTGGTCTTGGGAGTGGATGTGACTGGAACACAATCATCTACCCCGATCACTTCGTCCGTCAACACAGTTCCGTAGAGCGTGAAGGGGCTGGCATCGTTGACTAGCAACTGCACCGTCTGGCCGATCAGTCGGTCGGGG
This sequence comes from Gemmata sp., assembly GCA_035947935.1. Taxonomy (GTDB): domain Bacteria; phylum Planctomycetota; class Planctomycetia; order Gemmatales; family Gemmataceae; genus Gemmata. The sequence goes on from DASZJS010000200.1 coordinate 770, forward strand.
CCATCGAAGACAACGATGTGATCCGTCATGCTTCGCCCAGTCAGTTGCCTTACCGGGCCATTCGTTTTCCCGCCAAGTCGGCTCGGTCCTTCCACCAATACCTCGACCGTCTTCCCGACCTGCGCACGGTGATCCGCGCGGCTGTTCTCATTCTGGATCAGCAGCAGATCGTTGTTTCGACGTTTCTTCACCTCTTCCGGTACATCGTCGGGGTAATGCTCGGCTGCTTTGGTTCCCGGTCGTTCGCTGTACTTGAAGATAAACGAGTTCTTGAAGCCTGCTGTCCGCACCAGTTCGACAGACTTTTGGAAGCTCTCTTCCGTTTCACCGCAAAACCCGACGATGAAATCCGAACTCACCGACACGCCCGGCACCATCTCGCGACAACGAGCGAGCATCTCGACATAATAACCCGCAGTGTAGTTCCGCTTCATCCGCTTGAGCATCTCATCGCACCCCGATTGCACGGGGACATGGAGATACTTCACCACCTTGGGCAATTCGCGGACAGCATCGAGCAGGTCATCGGTCATGTCCTTGGGATAGTTAGTGACGAACTTGATGCGTTCGAGTCCCTTGATATCGTGCATCGTGGCGATGAGGTCCGAGAGGCGGGTTCGGTGGCTATCACCTCGGTCGTGGACATAGCTATTGACCGTTTGGCCGAGTAACGTCACCTCTTTGCAGCCCTGATCGACTAGTTGGCGGACTTCCGCGAGGACGTGTTCGGGCGGTCGGCTCTGCTCCGGGCCGCGGGTGCTGGGAACAACGCAGTAAGTGCAGAACTTGTCGCAGCCAATCTGGATGCGGACGTACGCCTGGAATGGCGTTGGCCGCATGGTCGGATCGCGTGTTGGATCGTAGCTTACGAAGCTGGCTTCCACATCGTGTCGACCTGCGTCCGATCGCCCCAGACTAACGGCCAGTTGCGGCTCGCGGGTGGTCTTTACCTTCTCGACGAGTGCTGGCACCTCCGCGAGTTGGCCGGTCCCAACGACCATATCGACATACGGGGCGCGCTTGCGAATCGCATCCTGGTCCTTTTGGGCCATGCACCCAAGAACGCCGATTACGGCATTTGGGTTTTCCCGTTTGATGAGCCGGACGCGACCGAGGGCCGAGTAGGTCTTTTCCTCGGCATGTTCGCGGACAGAGCAGGTGTTGAATAGCAAGACATCGGCATCGGCGGGCGAATCGGTGAGATCGTATCCTTGCTTGCGCAAGGCACCGATGACGAGTTCGCTGTCCAGAACATTCATCTGGCAGCCGACGGTTTCGATGTAGACTTTTTTCTGCGGCATGGTCGGATACACCGTTATAAGACGGGACCGGCCCGATCGGGGTTATCTGTTGAAGGATACGGGAGTGGCGACAAGATTCAAAGGCCACTCGTAGGCCGTTACTCATGGCCACACATCGTAGCACACCACCTTCTCTTCATCGCGAAGATAGAGTCTTCCATCCACGAGTGTGGGTGATGCCCAGTTGTGATTCCCACTGAGTACAGTCGAAATCTTTGCCACCAGCCGGAACTCTTCGGGAGTCGCTTCCACAAGACATAGTTCGCCGCGCTCGGTTTGAATGATGAGGTGCTTGTCGGCGAGAATGAGGCTTCCCTTTCCCACACCCGAGGCATCCCATCCTTCTTTTTCGTTGCCCGTATCGAACTCAATGCACTTGAGTCGGCCTGCGACACCATCGAATCCAAACAGGTAACGATCCTTGTACACACTCGTGCTGTGGTGGTTCTGTAAACCCCTCAGGCGGCGAGAGTAGACCTGAACTAACTTCACTCCATCGTCCTTGCGCTCGGCCCGAAGAAGAGCGCACCCCTGCCCATACGCTGCAGAGATGAAAACGTAATCGTCAACGATGAGTGGCGTCGCCACGTTCCCGCTATGTTGCGTTGCCCAGGGATAACTATCGGTGACCTTGCCATCCAGACTGATGGCGAGCAGGGCATTACTCGTCAGGGCGAAGATCGCACGTTGGCCGCCTATCGTCGCGGCGATGGGTGAACTGTAACCGGACGGATTATTCCCCGCCCGCCAGCGGACTTCGCCTGTGGTTTTGTCGAAAGCAACCACGGAGCCGCTTTTCCCACCGGGTTGAACGATCACCAGGTCACCCTCAAGCAGCGGAGAACACGCCACTCCCCACTGTGGTATTTGTGCATCGAATTCAGCCAAAAGATCGTGTTGCCAGCGAATAGTGGGGGCAGCACTGGCCGTGGGGCTTTCGAGGCAGAGCAGTTTGCCCGCACCGCCGACGGTATAAACCACATTCCCCTGGACGGTCGGCGTTGAGCGAGGACCAATCGCGTATTTCGGGTCGTTTCCGGCTGAGTTGGCGGGATAACTGTAATCCCAGAGTTGCTTGCCATCCTCGGTGTTCAGGCAAAAGACCCGTTCGATGCCGCCTCGACTATCCTGTGTGAATAGTTTGCCATCAACCACGGCAAGCGAGGAATAGCTCCCGCTACATGGAGTTGACCAGAGGAGTTTAAGTGAGGTTTTGTCCCAATCTGTGCGGAAAGGGCTTGCAGGTGCCCGACCATCTCGTAAAGGTCCGAGCCATTGCGGCCATCCCGTTGAGGGATCAGCGACCGCTGTGATTTCGAGTTTCGTGCCGGCCAATTTCGCCAGTTCTGCCGAGTTTTCCGTATCCTTTGCAAACCATCCCCGCACCCATTGTGAGCGATATGCGAGATATCCACCAAACGCAACACACGTGAGTGAACCGAGGAGGAGAACCACCTTGCGTGTTCTCATTGCGGATTACCTTTCGGGCCGAGTGTTCCGCACTCTTGCAAGGACAACTGCGTTTGTCGTTTCTCGAATCCGGCACCAGTTCACTCCGGTTTCGGAGATGAATCGTTGCCTTTGAGTTGTCGCGTTAACGCCTCCAACGTCCCCGGAGGGATAGCCCGAATCATCTCTTCAACCGACAACCCCTTGAGTCGCTCCTCAACAGGCAGTGCCGTACGAAGTTCCTCAGCGGGCAATCCCTTGAGTCGTTCCTCTGGGGGCAAGCTTCTGAGGAGTTCGTCGATACTCTGCCGAACGAATTCTTTCAGTTTCTCGGACATGGTGTTATCCTCACAATACACGCGGAGCAACTGGTACAGCAGCGTGCTACTCTCCTGAGAATGGGGCCGATAGTGTTCCTGACCATAGCGTAGCAACTCCTCACGGGCGCTGAATAGGTGAAGCATGGCATTTTGCTCCTCCTGCGGTAACTGATGCACCACGATCACTCCTTCGCTATCACTGCCAGCGACTCGCGTCCTGCTGTAATTGTCTGGTCGATGTGTTCTACCGTCATGGGGACACTCAGAAATGCAGCCTCGAATTGGCTACAGGGCAAGTAGAAACCGCGGTCCATCATTTCCCAGAAGAACCGGGCGAATCGCTTGGTATCGGCCGTCTTTGCCGTATCGTAGTCCATCACCGGAGTGCCCGTGAAGAAGAATGTCCACATACTTCCCAGTCGATTGACTTGACACGGCAGTCCGACAGCGTTCGCCGCGTGGGTCAAGCCTGCGCTCAATCGTGCCCCAAGTTCCTCGAAGCGTCGATAAGGTGGGTGCGCCTTCAATTCCCGCAGTGTAGCAATGCCCGCTGCCATAGCCACGGGATTGCCCGATAACGTCCCTGCCTGGAAAACTGGACCTGCCGGCATCACCTTCTTCATCACCTCAGCACGACCACCGTATGCACCCACGGGATAACCGCCGCCTACGATCTTGCCAAACGCCGTGATGTCGGGCGAGTCTCCGAATAACTCCTGGGCTCCGCCGTAAGCGAGTCGGAACCCCGTCATCACTTCATCGTAGATCAACATTGTTCCGTGATGGTGCGTCAGTCGGCGGAGTTCCTGACGGAACTCGGCCGATGGCACAACCAGCCCCATGTTCCCAACCACCGGTTCCAGAATCACACCGGCAATCTTGTCGCCCTTCGCCTGGAAGACTGCTTTCAGCCCATCAACATCGTTGAATTTCAGCACCAGCGTGTCATCGGTGCAGCCTTTTGGAACACCTGGGCTATTGGGAACCCCGTGAGTCAAGGCACTCGATCCAGCGGAGACGAGAAGTGAATCGACATGTCCGTGATAACACCCGGCAAATTTGATGATGAGATCGCGACCCGTGTAGCCGCGCGCCAAACGCAGGGCGCTCATCGTGGCTTCGGTGCCGCTCGATACGAACCGCACCATCTCGACGGAAGGCACCGCTTCGATCACCATCTCAGCGAGTTCCGTTTCAAGTTCGCAGGGTGCCCCGTAACTCGACCCATTCCGAATGGCAACAATTGCGGCCTCAACCACCGTGGGGTGGCTGTGTCCCAGGATCAGCGGCCCCCATGAGCCGATGTAGTCGAGATAACGATTCCCATCAATATCGAAGAGATACGGTCCTTCACCACGGGCAATGAACAGCGGAGTTCCACCAACTGCACCGAATGCACGGGCCGGACTGTTCACGCCACCAGGGATCACCTTGCGGGCGCGGTCGAAGGCTGCCGCACTTCTCGAACGACTGGGCATCACAAACCTCTAACGATCATTGGGAACAGCGCTGTTTTCGGAAGTTCTGTCTGTCAAAGAACTCTGCACTTGGAGCCGGAATACTGCGTTTTATCCTGTTGTCGAAAATAGCTTGCAGAAGCTCAAAATATCGCTCGTATATTGCCATAACCTCAGTTTCAATCACATCTTGCCCGCGTTTTAATAATTTAGCTTCGTTTGGCAGAATCGATCCTTTTTCAGAACCACTACGCCAATAACTATAATGTTATATTGATAATATAATTATATTTGCGATGGGTCGCACCCGATATCGAGCCCCTTTGAATCACACCTTCTTCCCTCACACTTTCGGCACTTTCGCCGCGATGTCCCTGGCTCGCTTTACCTGAGCTTGAATGCTCGAGTCGGTCTCGTCGTCGTAGAGATCGATTACTTCGCGGCACAATACGCGAACCTGGGCACGTTTGAGTTTCTGGTCGGGATCATCCTTCACCTTCTCGGCGATCGTGTCTGAATCATCCAACTTTTTTTTGATCCGATCGAGTCTTGCGGCAACCGGATCGTCTGGAGGCTTCGGGGCGAACATCCGTTGTTGACAGGCAAGCAAGTACCAATCGCGCTTGTCCGAATCCTTCTCGGTGAGCGTGGCGAGTTGGTCCCAGCAGGTCCGCACAGCTTTTTCCCAGTCATCGGAATAATCTTTATCTTCGAGCCGGAACCCCTTGATTGCGAGTCCTTCGGGACTGGTGGAGTCGTTTGTAAACGGAACCTCGTACTTGCGGCTGTCCGCGATTGTTGTTTGAAGTCTTTTGGTCAACTTCTCGACTTCCTTCAGGTCAGCTAGCCGTTTGTCGGCGAGCCAACCCCAGCGAGCCTTCGCGAGGACATCGCTCTTGAGGGCGTAGGGGAGTTGCGCTTCGTCCATAAACCGCATTTTCACTTTGCCCCACAACTCGGCAGCCGGCTTGAGCGTACCGACTTTCTCGGCTTCCATTGCCTTCCAGGCCAGGCCATAAGCCTCTGGGTCATCGTTGTCTTCCGGCT
>DASZJS010000201.1:0-6717 GCA_035947935.1 Gemmata sp.
TTCGCACACCAGACAACGGGCAATCTCCAATCGCCGCTTTTCTCCGCCGGAACATCTCGAAGCACTGTTCTTACGAACGTGCTCCAGTTTGAACCGCGCGAGCGCTGCGTTCGTTCGCTCCCATCGTTCGGTCTTGGTCAAAGGACGTCCCAGACTGCGACTTTTGGGTAGGGCTTCGAGGATCGCGAGCAGATTCTTTTCCGCAGTCAGCTTCCGAAAAACGCTTGGTTCCTGGGAAAGATAGCCCATACCCCGACGAGCGCGCTGGTACATGGGCAGGGGGGTGACATCTTCGTCGTTGAATGTGACCTTGCCGCCATTCGGTTCGATCTGCCCGGTGGCCATCCGGAAGCTCGTGGTCTTCCCTGCCCCGTTCGGGCCGAGCAAACCAACCACCTCTCCGGGGTTCACTGAAAACGATACCCCGTTTACCACTCGCCGCCGACCGAAATACTTGACTAACCCTTCGACTTCCAACAGCGCCATGCCAAAGTCTCCGTCGGGAGTCCGTGTGGATGGGCTCATTACCCGAGTTGGGGGGGCAAACGCAAGCAGAAGTGTAGTTTTAGCTAGAAGGAACGTCAGCTACGCGAATGCGCAGGCAATCGTTTCAAGCAACGAAGACTCATCCGAGGCTTGAAACCGAACACTCATGGGCGATAGCGCACCTGAGAGCGATAGTAATGAGAAGGTGGATGAAATGGGAAATGGAGGCAGGAAAAACGAAAAGCCCAACCCAGACGGGAAAGCAACAACCGCGAGAAAGGTAAGCCCGACCCTACGACCCTGCTACGGAAGTCGTCTGGGCAGCGAGCATCTCGCCAATCACCCGTCGGATCATTTGTCCGGTTGTCATGCCTCGGCGGCTCGCCGCCGCTTCCAACTCCATCGCTTGCCAGCGAGGTAGCAGAAGTGGGAGTTCAATAACTTCTTGGTCAAGGCGACCAAGATCGGATGAGAAGGCATCGAACAGGGGTTGCACGGTGTCACCTGCCATGGAAGGCGTGGGCGGCGATGAGTAGTCACCGCAGAAGTCACGGGCCAATGTTCCTGAATCCCGGCCTTGGAGCCTTTTCGGCCCCGTGCGCGAGACATCGTATCCCAATCAGCCGCCTCTGGCAAGCAAGTGTATCCAATCAACCGAAGTCCGTTGAGTTCTCCATCCAAGTTCTTCTTTCATCTGAGTTTGCCAATTTACAGACGAAAGACATCTCCTTGCGACTGTGCAACAGAACGAGGAACATCAGGCGCGATGACTTGAGCCGGGTAATGGATACTCTCAACTTGCCATGAATAACGGGAGGATCGACCAATAATTGATCAGATGACCCCGTTGCGAGGGTGGCATTTCGAGCAGTTATTCTCTCCGCAACAAGAGTGCCAGCCATTCACATCCCAACTGGGTTTCTGCTAACTCTCGATCTCTATTCAAGTTAAAATGTAAATCGTGCTGAGAGCAAAATGAAGCTCACTGTCCAAAGCCCAAAACAATTGCATCTCCTGTCTAAACTCGGGCAATTCTGCTCTCTGAAGAATCTGAGGCGGACAATTAGCGAGACCTTATCAAATGTTTGCCTGAGCAATATGGCCCCAAACTCCTACCGGTGCCACAGCCATAGGCACGGAGAAGGCAGATGAGTCGTTTAAGAAGATCAGGAGAATTGGGTTGTCGAGGAAAGTACCGCTGATTCCGACGATTCCGCTGAGAGTAACGGGAAATACGGGAAAGATATTGCTCGTGGATCGATGTCTGCGAAAATAGCGGGTAGCATTTCAGAATGCGGGAAGTGGTAAGCATTTCAGATTCCAAGGCACAAGCGCCTGGAAAGAACAACCTGTGGAGCGTTCTCCTCATGTCGAAAGACCCGAACAAAAGCGACCCCAAGCCCGCACCTCCGCCGATTCCCCTGGCTCCGGAGGGCAACAAAAACGATGAGGTATTCGATCTGTCGGACCTCGATGATATTGCTGTGCCGGAGGCTCCCCGCGCGGAAGCAGAACCATTGGATGCGCCCAGCGCCGCGTTACACGCTCCGACCGAGTCCTTTTCGTTTGATGTGCCGATCCCAGGAGATGATCCCGGTTCTTTGACTATGGGGATTTCACTAGAGGATCTGCACGATCTGGCAAACATCGGACCCGAGACAGCGGGGCTGTCCGGGCACTTTCCATCGACCGATCCGTCTTCGGACTACATCCCGATTCCCGCGGATCCGTCTTCGGACTACATCCCGATTCCCACGGATCCGTCTTCGACCTTCGACATAATGGTTACAACGCCAGACCCCGCATCGTCGGTGTCGATTATCCCCGAAGCCGCCCCGGGATCGTCTGTTGCCCCGTCATCCGAGAACCTCGACGCAATCGGGAACCTGGAACCAGTTGCCCCCGTGGCACCGGCGTCTGGCTGGTTGGATGATGCCGCGGATGCTCCAATCGAACCGGTGGATTCTCGTGCCGCGTTGCTTGCAGAACCGCTTGAGGTACATCAGGCGGATCTCCTGGATGCACCACCGGCAATCGAGAGTTCCGACATCTTTTCGTCCGGCCCGATTCCCACGGCTGCTGGAGCCGATCAGTCAGACGTGATCGCCGCGACGGCTTACGGCCCGTTGACCCCAACCCCCTCCGGCAAACCCGCCCGACCTTCCGAGATTGCCCTGTCCTTCGACCAGCCACCTGGTGGGAGTACTGTGCATCAGGAGGGGGGAAGTGGGGATTTACCGGTCGCCGAAGAATTGCCAGACAGTTCGGGGAATTTGTTCGATTCCGCCCAACTTGCCGACACACCCATTCTGCCCGACTCAAAGCCAACCCTGGAAGATGATGAATCTGACTATGGCACTACGCCCATCACAAGTCCGGATGCCTCCAGTATCCTGTCCGACCTGTCGGATCCGGGAGAGATCACATTCGATGAATCATCGTCCGTCCGATTGGAAGCTCCAGGAGTCGGGCGGACCCTGACCAACGATCCAGGAGAGGGAACCGAGTTCGATCTGACTATTTCCGATGACCCGGTTATACCCGAACTCGATGCAGCGGCGGCGGAATCCGTGAGTGGTGAAGCGACGGACTGGCGAGAACAGAGTGGGTCGGACTTGTTCGCGGAAGGCCGAACTGCAGCGGAGATCAATTTGGGTTCGGATTCCGATCGAGTCAACCTCGCCGATTCCGACCTGACCGCAGATGATCCATCGTTGACATCCTCTCCATCGAGCATTTTCTCGGGCGAGAAGATACCAGATGCTCTTGGAAGCAAGTCTGGGAGCGGTCCCGGATCGGATAGCGTGCGAATTGGTCGCCCCCTCGATGAGGAGGATGCCGCAGTCGAGTTTTCCGACCATCCGACCGCTGCTGATTTGGAATCCTCCATTGCAGCGCTGATTGGGCCACCGAGTCCGATCCAAAAGCACAGACAACCAGGTGAGAAAGACGAAGTCGATACTCCCAAGAAGACGACATCTCCAACCGCAACCTCAGCGGATGAAGCTCAAGACAGCGGAAGGGTGGATTGGGGTGCCCCGGGGGTAGCAGATGAAGAAGCCACTATCGGGTTCCCGCACGCGATGCTCGATGCGCCACCATCGGGCATACTGAAGCGAGGCATGAAGGCCACGGAACCGGACGAGGAGCCGACCCGCACCGAGGCCGCCAAGGATAAATCGAGCCCCGCGAAACCGGCCAAGGGGGGTCCGGCCAAAGCGGCATCTGCCGTACCTGACGGATCGGACCCATCGGTCGAGATCGACTGGATGGCCGGCTCATCATCCGAAGAGCCAATCATTACACCCGAGGTTTACGAGCAGGAAACCCCAAGCAAGGATAAGGAGAAGGGCAAGAACAAAGACAAGAAAGAGACCAATCGCGACAAGAAGCGACTGAGTCCCGCTCGGGAGCTTGAGGGAGCAAGTGGGAAGAAAGGCGGCGGTGGTGTTGCATGGATCGGCGGCACGCTGTTGGGGATGATTGTGGCGAGTGGGGCGTGTGCCGGACTCTACTTTGGGGGTGTGATCCCGAATGCCACCGAAACCACCAAGACACCTCAACCTGGGAATCAGCAGGGGCAGCACGTTCCGCAAACCGAAACGCAAACACCCCCGACCGTGGCGGATGTGAAATCAGCTCTTGATTCAGGCGATCCGGCAAGAGCACTCAAGGTTCTCGATGACCTCAGGGCCGCCGCTCCCGAAAAGGTCTCCGTCGAAACGAAGGCCGCGATCGGCCAGGCCCGATTGTTTGCAAAGGTTCAGGGACTTGGCAACACGACCGTCGTGGCCGGAGATGATCCCGAACTGAAGAAGGCTCGCGAAGAGCTTCAAGCAGTGGTCGATGATGTGGAGGCCGTCAAGACCCCCGCAGGGGAGAAGGCCGCCGTCAAAGCCGCGATCCACCTCGGGCTCACATACGAACTGGCCGGGGACCGGGCCAAGGCACAGGGTGTCTACGAAAAAGCGATCGTGGAGTTCCCTAAGTTCAAGACCACATTCCAAGCCGCACTCGATCGTCTTGCCGCGACTGCTCCAACGACGGATGGCATGTCGCATCGCCTCCCTCCGGCCGATGCTGAGCAACTCCTGTTTGCTGTGCTACTGCTCCAGGCCGATCCACCTGCCAAGGAAGAGGAAGAAGCTGGCGTCTTTTTCTGGAAAGCAGTCAACCTGGCAACAGCCGGAAAATATGGCGATGCGGTGGATGAGATCAAGAAGGCAAAAACCGCGCATGTGAAGCAAGCCAAGTCAATGGCCGGGCGTGGGCTGAATCCACTCTCGGACCCTCTGGAGCAAATCTTTCCGCGTTGCTGCGATGACCTCAAAGCGTACTGGGAACTGCGGGCTGCGATTTACGCCAACAAGAACATTGCCGACCTCATCAAGAAAGAAGGCACCGAGAAGGCACTGAATGAGCTTGCCACCGCCCAGAAGAAAGCCATTGAAGCGGTCAAGCTGATGGCCGACCTCAAGGAGGCCACCGCCAAACTCACGAGGTCGGAGATGGATTTGAAGGATGCCCAGGACAAATTCGCGATCAAGGAGAAAGAACGACTTGCCAACGAGGTCAAAGCGAGAGAAGAACTCGTCAAAGCTGAGGATAGTATCCTCAAAGCGGAACGCAGTCGTAAGCACGTCGAAGATTTGGTCGCCTCGCTCGCGAAGGAGTTGCAGGCAGCGAAACTCCTACCCGAGAAGTACGACACAAACGCGTTGCTCGCTGCGCAAAAGTCTGCTGTCCTCCGGGCCACTGGTCCAACCCTGACAGGCCTCCTTTCACCCGGCATGATGGCAATCGGTGGAGCGGGACTTTCCACGGGCCAGTTGATCGATATTGCAGAACGCTTGGCGAAGTCCGAAGCCGCTGCCAAGAACGCCGCCGAAAAACTTGTTGCCGAGACCAAACGACTCACGACCGAAAACGCAACTGAGGTAAAGAAACTCAAGGAAGGGCATGCAGCGGATGTCAAGAAGCTGACCGATGAGTATGCGACCGAGATGAAGAAGTTGATGGATACCTACGCCACCAGTACCGCAAAGCTCAAGGAAGACCAGGTTGCTGAATTGAAGAAAATGACCGACAAGTTCGCGGTCGATCTCAAGAAGCTGACGGACGATAACGCAGTGGCAGCGAAGAAACTGGCGGATGGATTCGAGGGCAAGATCAAGAATCTGGAAGCAGCGGTCTTGAAGGAGAAGGCTGCTGGTGAGGCGATGCTCGCGAGACTCCGAATCGACATGGGGAACGCGGTGAGCCCGGCTCAGACGCTCGACCTGTGGTTGTCGCAACTCACCGAGCTTCGTCGGGTTCCCGATGCGGATCCGGCCCTGGCAAACACCAAGAAGGTACTCGCAGCGTCCGCCCCCGACTCCGAAGACGCTGCGAAAGCTCACACTGTGGCGGGATTGGCTCTGCTGCTCAAGGGCAACTTGTCCGAGGCCAAGGAACTGTTTCAGGCGGCTCGATCGAGCCCCGCATACAAGACAGCAGCCGGGAAAGAGTGGGTGAAGGCGGTGGACATTGGGTTGGCTTCGGTTACAGATCCACTTGCTCCGTATCGCCTGCCTGTCGAGAAACCGAGGAGGGATTTGAAGATCGCGGCCCGATCCCTCGATCTGGGGATCAACGCTTACAAGGCCGGTCGCTACACCGATGCCGTGACGGCCCTGATCGACTCAACGAAGGCCGATCCAACCGACCCGATGGCGTGGTATTTCCTCGGCGCAGCACGCTGGGCGATCGGAGCGATCGATCAGGCGAAGGAGGATTACCGTCAGGGTGGCGAGTGGGAGAAGTTATCGTCTCTCCTGGCACGCACAATCAGCGACAATCTCGAACCCATTCAGGGACCGGCCCGCGATGCCCTCTCGGTTGCCCGACCGTGATTCGGAAGAGCGAGCGGCGAAGAAAGTAGCCGGCACACTCCGTGTGCCGGCTACTTTCTTTCATGCCAAGGTGATAGGGCTGCATTTGGTAGTGCAAGGACGGAAGTGGAGAGGATGCCAACCGATCAACGAAACAGCTCTCAAGGGCATTTCAATAGACCACACCGCATACAACGGAATTCTACCTGTTCACCTCACCGTAAACCAATCACCGGACGATACACGATACTGCCAATAGCATCCAGGCGATGATCGCCATCGAAAGAATCGGCACCAACAAGCTGAATTCAACCAGTTCCGTAACTGCGTGGCGGTGATCTCGAGCGATTTCCTCCGGGCA
>DASZJS010000202.1:0-2003 GCA_035947935.1 Gemmata sp.
CACATCCATGCGCGTATCGTCACCCGCGAGATCGATGAGAAACTGATAACGCCTGGGCCAAGGGGAGTTTATGTTTACGGTGCAACCGGCACTCTGCGTCTGAGGCCATCGCGACCAATCGTGGGCTCAGTTCACGATGCCAAGACCGGCGATCCAGTGCCCGGACTGAGAGTGACCGACGCGAGCAATTACCTCCTCCACGAGACGACTACGGACAAGGATGGCAAGTTCAAGATCATCGGCGTCGGCAAACAGCCACAATACAGCGTGACCGTATCATCGCTGAACGAAATGCCCTACTTCGATCATACCCTGCGACTGGAGGATTCCCCGGGACTGGGTGAGATCGTGGCGGATTTCAAAGTGCATCGCGGAATCGTGGTGACGGGCCAAGTGGTCGATTCGTCCGGCAAGCCGGTTGCGGGGCAGGTACATCATGTCTGGACCACGGATAATCCTTTTTTGAAGGAACATCCTGGCTTTGAAGAGAGAGGGCGGCTCATCATGAGCAACTGGGGCGAGTTAGACCGCAATGGCCGCTACAAGCTTCTTGCTATCCCTGGCCCTGGCGTGATCGATGTTCGTGCCCAGCCGGAAGACCTCTTCCCGCGACTGGGTCTAACACAGGCGGATTCAAGTGCGATGAAGGTCCGGGTAATTCTTGCCCAATCGCACGCCGTTGCCACCGTCAACATCGACCCGAATGACCCAAAGACATTAACGCGCGATTTCACACTGACTCCGGGCAAATCGCGCGAACTCATCGTCCGTGGCATAGATGGAAAACTGCCGGACAAACTGCTTGTTGTCGGACAAAGGGATCGGGGTCAGCCAATAGCTCCCAAGCCTATCACTGGTGACACAATCAAGCTCACAGGTCTATCGCCGAAGCAGGCACGGGCCGCAGTTTTCATCGATGCGGCACAGACCGTGGGCGCGGTGGCGAGCGTGACCGATGAAGCCGAAACGCCATTCATTGTCACGTTGGAAAAACTCGGTTCGGTCACGGGGCGAGTGTTTGATTCGGATGGCAATCCCGCCGCCAACGCGGACGTTCGTCTGTGGCTCCTTCTTGAGCGGGCGGAGATCCAACTGACAGAACAGGCAATTGCTGCCTTGAAGAAAGAGAATGTGCCCGAAATGGTGTTATCGAAACTGACCCCTCTGAATGGCAAAGTGTTTCTTCACAACCTAAACGCAGTGCGAGAAGTCAATAAGGTTCTCGGTGCCGATGACAGTGGGAAATATGAAAGCCTCATCGTGAAACATGCTGTCCACTCCACGAAGTACGACAATTTGCCGATGGAAATATTCACCTATCCAGGTGCGAACTACTTCGGTTTGGGTGCATGGAATGACTTTACAAGTCGAACGGCCAAAACCGACAAGGATGGCCGGTTCACGCTGAAAGGACTCCTGCCTGGTCAGCCGTACCACTTCATTGCTGGGTTCAACTTGAAGAATCAGCGGGACGGCGAATTGCTCAACCAACGAATCGGATTATCCGTGAAACCCGGCGAAACACTCGATCTGGGCGATTTGAAGTACCGGAAATGAATGCGGCGACCAATCCGCGCACATGACACCTTCGGAGAGACCATGAGTGCGGAGGCCATGTCATGAGCGGAAGTCGAACGGCAGCAATGGGACGAGTGGTGCGTGCAGCCAAGGTGATCGATCGGCCCACAGCGACCGACCGCGAACTGCTACGCCGCTTTTCGCGAGAAAACGACCAGAGTGCGTTCGAGACCCTGGTCAACCGGCATACCAGCATGGTGCTGGGTGTCTGTCGCCGGGCGTTACCAACCGTTCAGGATGCGGAAGATGCCTGTCAGGCCACCTTCCTCGTTCTGGCAAATCGGGCGAAGGATGGGCGGTGGCAGGAGTCGATAGCCAACTGGCTCTACACCACCGCTCGGAAGGTTGCCCACAACACCAGGGTTGCCGCTGAGCGGCGAGCCAAACGTGAGAGCGGGGCGGCGGTACACGAGGCCGTTGAGCCG
>DASZJS010000203.1:0-14546 GCA_035947935.1 Gemmata sp.
TCGGACAACTGGGAGATGGTGCAGCGGTTGTCTCTAAGGACGAGCGTTATCTCCCTGTCTTCTGGCCACAGAGCGGCGAGTACGCCAATACAACATACTTTCTGACCGATCCGAGTTTTGAGAAGCATGTCGAGTTTGCACGATGGGATGAAATGGTCAGCGAATTTGCAATCATGACTGATGGGTTACAGCGACTGGCCCTGGACTACTCGACCAAGCTCGGGCATCGTGGGTTCTTTCATCCGTTGTTCCGCGACCTCCGGGCGTCCGTTGCCTCAGATCAGTTGGATGGTCCTCTTGCCGAGTTTCTCGATTGCCCACGAGTCAACCAGCGAACAGATGACGATAAGACACTAATCCTTGCCACCCGGTTGTCGCCCTGTGCCCCTATTAACCACCCTCTTTGACCCCACTGGACGCACTGTTCGCCTCGGACCTGAAATTGGCTCAGGCGGCGAGGGTATTGTCTACGCGATGGCAGATGACCCCGGTGCCGTCATCAAGGTGTATCGTCAACCAACTCCACAAAAAGCCGATAAACTCCGGGCCATGATTAGGATCGATCCGACTCGGATGGCAGAAGTTGCAGCGTGGCCTCGTCTCCTACTCACCAGTCGGCCGGGTGGGGAGGTTGTGGGGTTCGTGATGCCCCGGCTCACAGGTTTCCAGCCGATCCAACATCTCTACAACCCTGCTCAGCGGCGGAAGTATTTCCCAAAAGCTGACTGGCAATCCCTGCTTAATGTCGCAAGGAACACGGCCACAGCTTTCAATGACATCCATCAACTCGGCTGTGTGGTTGGTGACGTAAATCAGAGTAATCTCCTCGTCTCCGAGACAGGCCGTCCCAAGTTAATTGACTGCGACTCATTCCAGATTACGATGGGTGGAAAGTCGTTTTGCTGTGGGGTGGGTGTCTCGTTCTACACTCCTCCCGAGCTTCAGTCCCTTTCCTCTCTTGAAGGCGTTGTCAGAACTCAGAATCATGACCGTTTTGGTATTGCAGTGCTGATTTTCCAGATTCTGTTCCTTGGACGCCACCCTTACGCAGGTATCTTTCAAGGGAAAGGTGACCCGCAGTTTGACCAATTAATCAAGGAATTCCGATTCGCTTATGGGCCGAATGCATCCCGACTCCAGATGATTCGGCCACCGCATACCCCGGACCTCAGCTTCGTTCCACCCGAGATCGGCCAGTTGTTTGAACGGGCGTTCTTGGCCGGGTCCGAATCGCTTGAGGCACGGCCAACCGCGGCTGCATGGGGCGTTGCCATAGATAAAGTCCGGTCCGCAGTCACGCTCTGTAAGGCGAATGCAGGGCACAAATACTCAGGACACCTCGCACAGTGCCCTTGGTGCGGGATCATGACCGCATCTGGACCAGATTATTTCGTCGGTGTGGCAGTCCTCCCCACATCGTTTCAGTTCGATGCTACCCGACTCAATGCCTTGGTTCGTCAAGCGACTCAACTCGCAACTCAACTCGTCCCTTACCAGAGAGAGGGGCTTCCATCAGCCGGTGCAGTGATCGCAGAGCCAGCACCGACAAATACTCAAGAACATAGAGTAATGAGCCGCATCCTTGGTAGTGTGGCAGGGCTTGGAGCGTTGGTGACGCTGGGTGGGCTATGGGTCAAGTTTCTGGGACTCTTCGGCCTGGCGGTTACCCTAATCTTTGGGGTTTGGTGGGCGATTCACACGAGAACCTCGCCCAGGGCAAGAGAGAAACGACGACGCCAGGAAATCCTCGAAGTCGCGAAATCCTCCTTATGGCGGATCGAGGGGGACTGGATCGCTGAGTGCAATGGCTACTTGAACCGAGGGCAGGAGATTCGGGACCGGATAGATGGCATTAGAATCCTGTGTGAGCGATTAGAGGGCAGCTACTCTTCTGAGCGGCGGCGGTTGGAATCCAACCGGGAAGGCTTGGCCAAGGATGAACACCTTAGATCTCAGTTCATCATTGACGCTGACATCGCCGGAATTGGCGCGGGAAGGAAACAAACCCTTGCCTCATTCAACATCGAGACTGCCTTTGACATCGGCGAGAACCGTATCCTGGCGATCAAGGGATTCGGACCCGCCCTGACCAACAGCCTCGTTGCGTGGCGACGACAGGTTCTTGCTGAGTTCCGGTTCGACCCCAAGTCCGGTGTTCCAGAGGCAGACCTAAGCGATCTCGCGAGCAGATATGCGAAAATTCAGTCTGACCACTTCGCAGAGATCGCCCGAAATATCCACTTCCTTGACAATCTCGTAAAGAAGCTCAACAGCCGCCGACGGGAGATTGCCGGGGATCTCACTGCCGCATTCGGAGAATGGGCGCAGGCACGGGCAGATGCCAAAGCGTGCAGCTAACCGGAAAAGATGCTCCCGGAGTACACAAGAGATTAGAACCATTCGATGACCGCTTATGCCTGGGGAAAGTCAAGGTGTGCCGATGCCTCCTCCTAATCGTTGGCCTGAGACAGCGGAAAATATCCGGCTTGCCCAGCGGACGGATCGATGTTCAGTTCTTGGACCAGGGATCCGTGCCGTGTTGTGGGTACAGGGGTGCCCGTTCCGTTGTCCGGGGTGTGTAGCTCCTGAGACACTGCCTTTTGTGGGAGGAGATGAAACGCCTGTTGCGGAACTGACTCGCCACTTGTTGGGACTTGCTGACATAGAAGGGGTAACCTTCTCTGGAGGGGAACCGATGTCTCAAGCTGCTCCCTTGGTGCGGTTGATTGATCAACTCGTCGCAGAACGCCCCCAACTGACTTTCATGTCTTACACCGGGTACTCTCTGGATCACCTACGTATGTACGGAACCCGTCCCCAGCAGGAACTCTTGACCCGCCTCGATCTCTTGATTGATGGCCCGTACATCGTTGGGCGGCATACCAATCTGCGTTGGCGGGGGTCAGACAACCAACGAGTACACTTCCTCTCAACCCGCTACCGACATCTGCAACCAGTTACGAAGGACCGCGGGGCGTGGATCGAGTTTGAACTTCTCCCGGACGGCGGGCTCAGGTGGATGGGGATTCCTCCCGTAGGATTCCGGGAGGCAGTGCCGCTCGCACTTGCCAAGGTGGGAATCGAACTCGGAACTTCGGAGGAAGAGAAGTGAGCGGCTCTCCTAAATTCACTCGTGTTCGTCTGCGGCGGCATATTGATCTTGGAATTCGGGCCGCTAGGGCGGCATCCGTAGCGGCCGCACGAGTCTTGCGAGAAGCAGAGCAAGAACGTCGCCGGGTTGCTCGAGCAGTGGCGGCAGCGACAGCCCGGGCTACTCTGCAGGCTGAGGAAGAACGCCGCAGAGCAGCCAAGGTTGAGGATGCAAGAACCGATGTCAACGCACAACTGGCTGCCCTCCGATCTCGACTGACTGTGGGAAACTCGGGACTTCGCGCCGAAATGAGCGTCCTTGAGCGGCGGCTCAAGGACGCCTCGTCGGTGGACGAGGTTCGGGTGGTTCGTCAGTCGGTTCGCGAGTTTGAAAGCCAAGTTGCACGACTCGAAATTACTTCTCGCGTTTCGCGTCACGAGGCTGATCTGGCCGATGCGGAGGCAAGCCTCGCCAAACTTCGCAATCGGACTGCCAATTTCGACCAGACGGTGTCCGATCGGCTTGGCCCAGGCGAACGCTTGCAGATTGATGGCCTGTTCACTGAGGCTGCCGGTGCTTTGGCCCAGAAAGCTCTGGCCAAATGCTCACATCTCCTCCGCCAAGCTGACGACCGAATTACCGCCCATGAAACCCGTCTGCTCGCCGCGTTCACGCGAGAGCAGGAGGACTACGCCCGCTACCGCACGGCGATCGACGATGCAGCCGATCGTTTGGATGGGCTCAGTGCAGACCCTTCAGTTTCGAGGTGGTGTGCCGCGGAAATCGGGCGCGTTACACACGTCCTGGCGAAGGCCGAAGCTGTACTTCGGGCAGGCCGTTATACGGAGGTAGAGTTGGCTGTCGGTGAAATCCTACGGGTGGCCGATGAGATCCCGCAGCGTGCAATGGATATTCAGTTGGAAGAGGATCGCCGACAGTATGTCGTGAACGGCATCATCCAAGCTCTGGGACAACTCGGATTCGTCGTGCAGAATGGATCTCCAGCTCTAGAACAGCCCGGTGTCGAATCCTCATCTGTGATCATCCAAGCCCGACGAGTCGGCGGAGGCGCAGTTGCTGTGAGCATTCCTCAACACGGGGATATCTGGTACGACGTGGATGGCTATCCCAAGAGATACGAAGGAACTCGCGAGGGCCAGGCCATCGTCAGTTGCGACGAGGCTGAAACCCAGCTCACACGCCTCCACGAAGTGATCAGTTCAGAGTTCGGAATCGAAACCGATGGGCTGCACTGGCAAGGGAAAGATCCAGAGCGGCTCCAGAAACAGGCAGATCAACTCCCGGGCGATGGAACAGCAGATTCAAAGCCTGGTGGAAGGGTATGAGATGAACATCGACGCATCGAATTCGTCTGGTTGGATGACTGAGTTCCACAAGCAGGTTCAACGGGGCAAACATGTCTTGCTCTACGGCAACGTGTCGGACCTGTTTCTTCTCAATGGAAGCTATCTGTCGCTTCAGAAGTTCCTGGCCGACTACCTCCTGGGAGCCGGTTACGAACTGGTGGGGAGATACGACGTGGTTGACGGGCTACAGACGATCAATCCGGAGAAGATGGACGCTCGGTTTGAAGAGATTCTTAAAACTTCTCTGGGTGGGGCACCGGTTGCTCCTGTACCCAACTCGCTCGGGCAGCCAACTCAGAGTGGTGAACGGGGATCTGCCAGCTCCCCAAGTGATCCACCCCGAGCAGTCCCTCACGCCCGACAGGGCTCCTTTCTGGGAGGGCTAAGAACACCGGACCAGGCGTTTGCCGCGATCCGGACAGTCCTTGAGCGGACCCCACCACCAGCCGCGATAATTGTCCACTTCACCGATCAGTTGACAACCCACTCCGATCACCTTCCGGAGGCCGAGAGGAATATTCTCGTTCAGCTAAAGAAAGTCATTCATAATGCCGGTTACAACCAAACCGGTTCACTCACTGGCAAGCCAAATCTACTAACGCTTGTCGCTGCCCATTTGGGGAAGGTGCCAGCTTGGTTTTATCAGGACAACCCACTGCTCGCTCTCGTCCAAATTCCGCGGCCGAGTTGGCCCGAACGAAAAAGCTTCCTGTGCAACTTCGCAAAGCATTTTCATGAAGGTGATCGGATCGCGACAGACAAGATCTCAGAGATCGCCCGCGAGTTCGCCGACCTGACTGATGGGCTTACGGCGTGGGATCTTGAGTCAGTGCGTCGAACATCCCGAGCTGAGCAGTTGAGTATCGCCAGACCAAAAGCGTTGGTGGATTACTACAAGTACGGACGCCGCGACGACCCCTGGGAGCGGCTGGACGCTGCGAGAATCCGTGTAGCGAAGGAAGAACTTGGGAAACGGGTGATCGGTCAGCCCAGTGCTGTTGATGCAGTGGTCAGGATGCTCCTGTCTGCTCGGGTCGGCATCTCCCTGGCTGGTGGATCAGCAAAGAGAGGCAAACCGAAAGGGACGTTCTTCTTCGTTGGACCAACGGGAGTTGGGAAAACGGAGTTGGCGAAGGCTCTCTCCGAGTTCCTGTTCGGTGATGACAGCGCTTTCGCACGATTCGACATGAGCGAGTATGCCGAACAACACGCGGCAGAGAAGTTGACCGGATCACCGCCGGGGTTCGTCGGTTATGAGGAGGGTGGTCACTTGACCAATCGAGTTCGCGAGCGACCGTTCAGTTTGCTTCTCTTCGACGAGATCGAGAAGGCCCATGGACGAGTGATGGACAAGTTTCTACAGGTGCTGGAGGATGGGCGGCTAACTGATGGGAAGGGACAAACAGCGTTCTTTTCTCAAGCTGTTGTTATTTTCACGAGTAACATCGGTTCTGACACACTGGAGTTATCAACGCCTGGCGGGGCACTGCCAGAGTACGATGGTGTCCGGGATCATTATCTTGCAGCCGTACGTGCCCACTTTACACGTCCTCCTGCTCAGGGTGGGCTTGGACGACCCGAGCTGCTCAACCGACTAGGGGACAACATCCTGGTGTTCGACATGCTCCGCCCCTCCTATACAACCGGGATCTGCAAAAAATTCTTGGCCTTGCTGGCAGAGTCAGCCAAGGACAGGGCTGGTCTGATCCTGGAGTTTCCAGATGGAAGTGTGGTGGATATGATCCGCCGTGAGATGGAAACTGCTACTAATCTCTTGTTTGGCGGCCGACGGATCAAATCGCTGTTGGAGACATTAGTTGAACAGCCACTGAATCAATGGGTGTTTTTTAAGGCCCCTCAGCCTGCTACTCGTCTCAACATAACAGCGGATTCGGGGACTACCATATTGCGGATCAATGGAACGCAACTTGATAACAACTGAAAACGTGGAGGGAATAGACGCGAAGTAGAGAGAAGACAGAGTCAGATGGCGGGCGTGCTGCGGGTCATCGGTTGCTCCGCGAACTGAAGGAAATGTCTAATTCTTTTTATGCTGCTGCGAGCCGATCCCCCGACAAGTTGATAACCACGATCTCACAAGAAGTATAAAGCACCCGAGGTGCGAAGGGAACGACCGAACCCGGTATCCGCGAGTAGCGAACTGGCGACATTGCCAGACCGGAAACGACAACGCCCCGGTGTCGATCCGGGGCGAAGGGGAGCGGGAAGTGCCCCTAACGTCAGCGGAATCGAAGGCCAATTATTGTTTTACACCCGTTGCAAGGCCGGAGAGATCCCACATTCTCACACCACCCATCCAGCCCACTGGCTGTGCTTTGAGCATTCCGGGTGAAGCGGTTAGCAGGAGTTTTACCCCCATCGGTTATAGCCACGGACCGCACCGACGTGTCACCGTCGCCTTGTACCGAAGCAAGGCTCTTTCCGGTCACCACATCCCATACACCCCCAATGAGGCGAGAACCAGCCGACGCGACTACCTTCCCGTCCGGCGACATTGCGAGAGATTCGACCTTGGAAGCGGGGCCTGTGTACGCACGGATTTTCACCCGAGGCCCGTTCGCACCAACATCCCAGATTTATATGTGGCCCACTGCTGTACCAATGACAACTGTCTTGCCATCAGGCGTCAATGCAACGGCGCTCATATTGCCCTTGGGGTCGGGCAAGGTCGCAACGGGTTCTCCTCCCGCAGCGAGGTTCCAGACACGAACTTCGGTCCCATTACAGGTAGCTAAGAACTTACCATCTGGTGTGATCGTCATCATCATCACTTTGGGCTGTGGGAAGCTGCCCGTCACCTTCCGCGTCGCTGTATCCCAGCTTTTCACATCCTTTTCGCTCTCGCCCGAATACGTGCCTCTCACTTCATCTCGCCTGACGAACACGCCCATCTACGCTCTGCCCGCAACCACTACCAGCATGACCGATCTCTGTTACGAACTACGTACGCGTGGGCTGGAGGCTTGGTCAACGAAGCGATCTGGTACGAAGCCTTATAGGAGTCTATCCGGCGGATGCGGAAAGTCGTTGAAGTCAGAAGCGATGAAACGCCATCGCTTTTGCTCTAAGCAATATTTGATTGCCGAGCGGAGATCATAGAAATCGTAGATGGTAGACGAAAGGAAGAAAGTCGGTGGCATCATGGAATTTATCCTAATGTTAGTTAGGCTCTACCTTGGGCTCAAAGTATTTCACCTTTGGAGCGAAGGTGGAAAAAAGCTTCCCTGAGAGACGTGAAATACTTTAGACCGACAGCATTAAAGTCATCATGCAACTCAGGATGTAAAACACTACTATTTGATGTCTCCGCAAAGTCCTTTGTGTTCGAACTTATCCACACACGAGAACTTGGAAACCCGTGTTGCTGAAGTCTTCGGCTGAGTTCCAAGCATTGCTCGATATTCATTGAGTCCTTCATTTCCTTGTCATGTGAAGGTCTGGTTTTGTTGATGAGCCTTTCCACCGCCTTATCGAGACATGTCTGATCACGTTTCAAGATAATTGCTTTTGCAAACAGATTATTGGCTAACGAACGAAGTTTTGCTGCAAGATTTAAGTTCGCAACTGATAAAGCAGCAGGTAGGGGAACGGAGAAGCATCCAAAAGCCTCAACTAACCATTTCTGATTATCGTCGTGAAGTTTCGTCCAACTTCGAAATGAAGTCTCCGTTCTGTTCGCATGGTCCTCGAACTCTTTGGGAATCAGTTCAGGTACAAAGAGATGGGCTGAGTTCGGATTACTTGTTACTAGCTCCAGTAGGAATGTTGCCGCTTGAATCTCTTCGATCACGACCCTTCGTTGCGGCCGGCTTTCGTCTCGGCGGAAGAGATCAAGCAAGGAGCAAGTGTCTACAAGAACGACTGAAGCCGGTGTTTGGCCCAAGATGTGGGCGACGGCATCTGCAATGCTGGTTTCTGTCATGCGGAAGTCACCTCTTCTGCATAACGACCAAGGAGGCGACAATTGTCAATAAATTGCTTGCTAAGTTCCCTAGCAGCATCCTCATCCCACTCCTCCTGGATCAACCACTGTATAAGTCGCCTACTATCAATAACAGTTTTCGCCCTGAAGGTGGCGATAACGAAGGAAATCCACCGTTTCGAATCATCGAGCTCAAGAGGTATCGACTTACTTGCTGATCGCGAGAATATGCAGAGTGCTTTCCCAATGTCCTCGGGGAGTTCAGTGAGAAATAGATCCTCGGAACTCGGTGCAGAGATCTCTAATCCAGACGAGTAGGCTGCTATTGCAACTCCTTCGTCTAGGAACTGTACGACCTGTTCCCAGGAGGCGGCCGTGGTCGCAGTCGGCGGAGAAGGGGGATCCGCGAACCTGACCATGCCGCCTCGCATGACCTCAGCTGTGGGTTGCGAGATGCTCAAGGTAACTCCAATGAACCTGTCTGTTGTGGCAATTGAGTACCAAGCAACTTCGTTTCGCCGAATGGACTTGTAGGGATCAAGTTCTTCACCTTGTAATCGTTTCCATCCTTCCGGAAGCTTCCCATCCAGTCGTTCGATCATTTGGGTCAATTTGTTTTCAGGGCCTCTCGCTGACCAACGGTACCAACGATTAACTGCATCAACTGGATCGATTCTTAACTTTCTTGGTTTTGAATCGGCCCCACTCTTTGTGGGCTCTAATCCGATGTTTTGGAGCGTCGGAATGTGAATGTGGATTATCTGATTCAGCACAAGCAATGCGACAGTCGCTGATTTCGCCTCGAAACTTAGCAATCTCTGATCAACATCGGCACCTTCACCCTCAACATGAGAAGCCTCAGCTTTAGAAGAAATGAGATATACTTCTTGCAGATACTTCTTGAATAGATGGGGCATTAGCAAGCTATCCGTCTGCTCCGCGTCGGCCTTCGTGGGAACGGATTTCCATATCTCCTCGATAGTAGGGAAAAGCTCTTTTGAGCAACCTACAAAATCACCCGAAAGAAAGTCCCCTACAGCCGTCTCCAACGTGTGGAAATGAGATAGCAGTTCGGGCCGTAATTTCCATGATTCGAGGAACGACGGCATCTTACTTCTGAGCTCCTCTACGACCCTTGGTGTGAGTTCGTCGAGTTTCCAACCAGCACGGATCTGTGCGAGCATCGATTTAATCGTTTCATTGTTAAGCCCGACAAATGGGAACCAGCCCGCTTCAAACATTTTGGCCCATTCTTCATCCGTAATGTGGAATCGCTCCTGGAACACAAGACGTGCATAAAGTGCTCCCAAATACTCTTCGAGGTCGTACTCGCGAGACTCAGCTTTGGGAGTAACTGGGTTAAAGTCGAAAAAGAGACCCTTCCGCCAACCCCATGAAAACACGAATAGAATTGCCGCATCATTGGGCACATCCACTCCGAGTTTAACCCTTGTTATGTCAATGATGTCGTCCTTTAGGACCGGATCACCCCTATTAATCGATCGACCTATCTTGGTGGTCAGCACAGGTCGCAATTCGTTGACGTAAATGGTGGCTGTCATGTCACGGCGAATGACCGCCAACATAGTTTCCACCTGCGAGGGAGAGATGCGGTCCCCTACTGCTTTCAGTAGTAAACCCGTTGGAAATTGTTCGAGTTGCGCAATCAGGTTCTGTCCATCTTCAGAAGAAAGGAA
The DNA here is from genome assembly GCA_035947935.1 of Gemmata sp. Lineage (GTDB taxonomy): Bacteria > Planctomycetota > Planctomycetia > Gemmatales > Gemmataceae > Gemmata. The sequence continues at coordinate 10,099 of DASZJS010000203.1, forward strand.
ACCACTGCTTTGAACTCTAACCTTCTCCCCAGCACGGGCAGCATTCGTGGAGATCCCGGCAGGCAATGCATTCAGGATCACCTCGTGAGGCATGGTGCACCTATTCACTTTCCGTTGCACACAGTCGCAAATCTGAAGTTCTTTTACCTTGCATCATAAGAACCACGCCGATTTCGTATCATCGAATCAGGATGTCGAATCACCAAATCTGGGTCGTCTTTTCCGCCAACCTTCCACATGTCTCACCAGCGATGATGTGTCTGCCTCATCCAAAACCGGACAGCTCCCAGTTTGAGCGGCCGATCAAAACGGACGTTCAGCCCGTGTCAGGATCTTCGTTTTTATTCAAGTCTGGTGGCCAGGAGAGCGGTTTGGCGCCACTCGCGACCTGAAGAGACCTCGACATCCGCGCTACCGGTAGCGTGAGATCGCCGGGGAGGGAAATCTCGAACCGGTCCTGAACAACGTACCCGCAGGCGGCATACAGAGGTTCGCCCGTCAGGGTGGCAACCAGCACCGCCCGACGGAAGCCCGCGGCGCGGGCGGCCGATTCGCAGGCGAACAAAATCGCCTTGCCGATCCCGAGACGGACCCAACCCGGATGAACAAAGAACGCCCGGATGCGGGCCGGGTCATGCCTCGGGTCGACCGCCACGTCCTCCTCCGCCCGGGTCCGGTCGCTGCCAAACTCCGCTCGGCGACGGCTCCAGCCACCGCAGCCGACGACGCCCGCGACCGAGTGGGCGACGTAGTAGGTGCCGTCGCGGATGAGCTGGCGGTCCACTCCGAACACCGGGCCGAGGGCGGCGTCCATCTGCGCGGCCGTGTACTGCCGGGCCTGCAGCGCGCGGACAGAGAGAGGGATCAGTGACTCTAGGGCGGGGAAATCGCTCTCCGCAGCCAGACGCACGGTGAAGACCGGACGCGACATCCTCGCAGCCCCCTCCGCCGTCGAACGATCTGGCTCACAGGCCCGACCGCGACGCCAGTAGCCTACACGGGCGACCGGCGAACAACGGGAAACAAATCACATGGCCGGGTCCGATGCAGCGCCGGGTACTTCTCAGGGCCTCGTTGATGACGGGCCGGGCCTCTTGTCAACGATACTGCTAGTTCCCGATGAGTGTAACGCAACCGAGGCGTGAAGGGAACGACCTAGGCCGCTAGCCGATGTGTCGGTCCCGAGAAAAACCGCACCAATTTCGCTGTCCCGATTCAGGATGCCAAGAACGCAAATTCGGTGTCTTTTTCGGAAGGCTTCCGGCATGGCTTGCCTGCGGTCGCAGCACCGATCAGTCTACCGAATGACGACGCAACACATCAAAATCGGACAAGTCCCAATTCTGACCGCTGACGTCCGCGAAGCCGGGCCTAGGATTGCGTATTTAGGCAACGGGCGAGTCGGGTCACTCTCGGAGAGAACATCGCCGGCCACCGGCTCGGTCAGTGTATAGTGGTCGCCGACGCCAAACGACACACCCGGTTAGTTATCACGTCTGTGACCTCTACCGATAAGCAGCCTGTAGCTCGATGTGTACCCTACCAAACTCCTGTGACCCACTGGGCGGGTAGCTTCCGATCAGCGACTCTTGGCGGCGAAGGCCGCTAGATCGGTTTCCCCAGAGATGAGGAATTGCCAGAAATTGAGGTGCCGGTAACGGAAGGTCTGATACAGGCTAAGTAAAAGCAGATAGTCCCGGAGTCCCTCCTCGGAGTAGGCACCCGTTCCCCCCATCCCCTTCCGCCGGGACACGAACCTCTTTACAGCATTCTCGGCGTTGTTGTTGTTCCATGGCACCCCATCGTGGTCAAGGAAGGTGAACAACTTGTCACGATTCTTCACGAACCGATGTTGATACTGCCGAGCCGGCTCCGACCCATAGTCCGCGGCCGCCTCCTGGGCGTAAAACTGTTCCACGTCCCGCTTGTGCTTGCTAAGGTGGTATCGCTTCAACCCATATCGGTCGATCGTTTCCACCACGGATCGCATCAGACCCCCAAACCTCACAGCAAGTTGCTTCAGCTCCTTATCGAAAGGGTTCTTTGCCAGGTCGTCATTGAGGTCACGGAGCAGGTGGACGAGGCATTTCTGCTGGGGACAATCGAGGGTGTCGTAGGCCGCGTAAAAGTCCGAAACGAGGACGCCCCGGAAGCCAGCGAGCGTCGCCCGGAGGCTGTCACCGTCCCGCGATGGCGAGTACACGTACACCGCGACCTCCGGGCTGGCGAAGGTCCACACGTACCCCTTGTGGGAACTCCCCTTCACTTTCGCCCAGGTCTCGTCGGCGTGGACCAACCGCCCGGTACGCAACTCGGTCAGGAGCGATTCGTAAGTTCCCCGATAACGGTTCGCAGCTTGGCTTCGCAAATTGGACACTACGCCTGAGAGGATTGGAACGCCGAAGAGGTCGCGGAGGGCTTCGACAGTCCCTTCGTTTGTCTGCCGTAGTACGATCGTGGAGTAGGCGACCCAGCCGCACAGAGCCCAGCCGTACTTTTGAGGGCGTCCCTGCTTGTGGCCGCGGGTGGCAAGGTAATCGTTGGATACCCATGCGTTCCCGCACCGTCGACAGAGAAACCGCAGAGCCTTGTGCCGCGTCACCCACCGCTTGAGCCCTCCACCGATCGGCTTCAGATCAACGACCAACCCACGATTGCGGCCACACACGCCGAAGTCGTCCGAGCCGCAGTGCGGACAACGATCCGACGAGTCATACTCAATCACCTGATTGACCTTGCAGACTGGGCGGCGCAGCCTCTCCTTACGGAGGTTTGCTTTCCTGACAGCGGGACTTGTGCGGAATAGAACCCGGTCTCTCTGGTAGTCGAAGTAGGCGCACTTTGAGATCCGGGCGAAGTCCGGCAGGACGAATTCGGGATCGCAGAATTTGTGTCCGCGGGGGACTTTGATGTCGTCCACCCCGGCGACGCCAGGACAGGCCCCGTCGTTCGCCCCCGCGTCGGAGACCAGATTGCGGAGTACAGTTACCACCCTTGCAAGGGCCGAACAGTCTTCGAGGTTATACGTTAGGAGACGCTGCTTCGCGACAGCGACGGCGGTTGTCTCCCATTCGGTACGCCAGACGATCGATTGCAGACCTGACGCTTCCGATTCAGACCACCGGAACCCAAGGCAGCCTGCCACGCTCTTCAAGTCATTGGCATAGACGGGAAAGTACACATGGGCGTGGATCGCGGACAGTACGTTGATGCATCGGGCCTTGATCCGAGCGACCAGCCCAGAGTCGCCTCCGTGGCGGACCGCCATCCGCTCCAGAAATTGCGTTTCATAGCTCCCGTAATGGAATAGGACGAAGTCATCTCCAAACCCACGGACGGCCTCCAAAAACGCTCCCCACATTGCTGCCTCGTCCGCCTCATTGTCGGCCCAGAAGCTCGAACGTCGAACCCCGGTGCCGTCGTCCCAAGCCAACCCGATCAGGTAGTAAAGATCTCGATCTGGGAGCCCCTCTACGTCAAAGTAGGCGCAGATCCGGCCGTTCGGGATCTGCGGCCTTTGGGCTACGTAGACCTTCTGGTCCCGGACGGCCAGCGCCTGGAGCGAGGCGTCGTGTCTCCCGCCTTTCGCCCCGGTCGTCCGTTTAAGGCGTCCGGGTCGGAACGTGTAGGCGTACTGGGTGACTGTGAAAATACCCCGACGGTTCAGTCCTGCGATCTCCTTCGGGGACAGGTTCCGTATTAGGCTCAGGTCGTCTCGTTCGGCCATTGCGGATCGGCACGATTGACGGAACTCGCACTCTGGGCAGTGTCGGTTCAGTAATTGGGGTGGCGGTTCGGCGGATTGCCCTAGGGTCCGAATCTGCCCGACCGCGACTTGGACCTGACTGGCAAGTGTGGTCAACTCGACCCGCGCCATCTTGAACTGCGGGCCGTGGACAATCCGCCCGTAGTCTGGCTTTGTGCCCAGGGAATGAGCGAGGACTGTGGCTCCAAATGCGAGCCGCAATCTGTCGTCGGGTGTAATCCGCGCATGTCGAGTGAATAGGACTGGGGTGCAGAGACCGCCATCGGCAGCCCGCCGAGGCTCGCTCCGCATCACCATGTCGAGACGACAAGACGTGTCACCGTGCTCGACAGCAGCATCTAAGACCAGGGTCGCCCCTGACCGGAATGCAGCCAACAAGGAGGGGGGAGACCGAACCGACACATCATGAGTGTGGATTCGCAGTAACATTTCACTGGCTGCGCGTCGATACTCGTCAACCAGCCGGGCCTGTAGCCGCTCGTAATCCGAAACCAATCCAATTGAACCCCGAAGTTTGAGATACGCCTTGTACTGGCACTTTATGGACGCTGTGAAAATGTCATCGGTCAATGTCAACTGCAATGGGTCCATTTCAATACACCTTCCCGCTGCGCGAGCAGTAGGCGACTACCACGAAATGGGCGTTCTTATGGCATATTACACTGAAGATCCACACCGTTGT
>DASZJS010000204.1:0-6682 GCA_035947935.1 Gemmata sp.
TTCGCGGGGCCGATCCGTTGGATACGGCCGGTGGTCCGGGCAAACCGTACCTTGTCGCGGTTGGAGTCGGCGAATTTAAGGATCCGGCCATTCATGCCCGTCCCACAGCCGATGCCGATGCCAAGGCGCTGCACAAGCTCCTCACCGATCCGAAATATCTCGGCATAACTGCCGATCGCGCGAAACTGCTCACCTCGACCGATGCTTCCCGCGAATCGGTGTTGAAGGCCATCGAGGCCGGAGTGGATGCAACTGGCAAGGATGATCTGCTCATCATCGCTCTCTTTGGCCGCGGCTCATCCGTGGCCGAAAAACCCTGCTTCTTGACCCCCGAGACCGTGTTCAAGGAACGAGCCAAGACGGCCTTCACCACAACCGACCTCGAACCGATTTTTAAAAAACTCAAATCGCAAAAGTTGCTGTTCCTCATGGATGTGGCTTACAAGGGCTTCGATCCCGGTACCGAAAAGGTGGCGGAGCCAACCGTCTCGGATTTCCTCAAACTTGCTTTTGGGGACGCCGATCGTGAGGACAACGCACTCCCGACAAACCGGGTGCTGGTCTTCGGGAATCTCCCCTTCCGCGAACCGCTCAACAAGGGCGATCACGGGCTGTTCTACTCCACGCTTGCCGATGGTCTTTCTGGCAAGGCCGATGAAGCACCCTACTTCACGGGCTACGAACCGGATGGACTCGTCACCATCAACGAACTGGCGAAATATCTGGAAAAAGAAATCCCCAATGGGGCCAGGGCAATCGGCAAGACGGACAAGGAAAAGGAACTCGTCCCGTTCATCATTGGGCAATCGACCAGCCGGTTCTGGATCACACGGAACCCAGATGAAACCGAACAGGTTGCCGAGCGGCTCAAGAAGATCACAGCGCTGGTGAAAGATGGGAAGTTGACCGAAGAGGAGGGTAAGGAAGCCACGACCCTGCTGTTCCGGATGCCAAAACTGAAATGGAGCCAGAATCTCCGCAAGGCGTACCAGGAACTTACGGATGGAAAGAGTACGACGGAAGCTCTGTTTGCGACGCGCAAGACTCTCAAGGAAGGATTGAAACTTCCCGTCGAGGACGGCGAAACGTATGCCACGAAGGTGACCGATTGGGTCCGCGAACTCAGCAGCCGCTACATCAAACCGGTCACTCCAGGTGAACTGACTGCTGCCGCGATCCGGGGGTTGTACACCGCCGCTGAGGAAACACTTCCGGCCGATCTCGATGACGCTCTGAAAAAGCCGAAGGATCTGACCGCCGACCGGCGAACCGAACTGCTGACCGAAGCGCGAGTGCGACTCGGCAAGCGGGAAGACCTGGAGGGCGACAAGGCGGTCGATCTGTCTTTGACGATGGCATCCAACAGCCTGAATGATCGATACACGATTTATACCGACCGCGAAGGCGTGTTGAAGTTGTCCAGCCAACTCAGGGGCCGGTTCCCTGGGGTCGGTATCCAGATTCGCCGCGATGCTGTTCGGGATGGGCTTCTGGTTGCCACCCCGATCAAGGGAAGCCCGGCCTACAGGGCCGGCATCCAGGCCGGCGATCTTATTACCGAGATCCGCCTGGAGGTCGACAATAAGGGGAAGCCGCTGCCGGCCGCAGCCACAAAGGTTTACTCGACCAAGGGGATGAAAACCGACGATGCAGTGAACCTGATCCTCGGTGCCCCCGAAACACCGGTCACACTGGTGGTCGATCGCGAGGGGTTCAAGGAGCCCAAGCCCTACCGTCTGATGCGAAACTACGTGATGGTCGAAACCGTCCACGGGGTGAAGCGGAAAGAAAACACCGACTGGTCGTTCTTCCTCGATGAGAAGTACAAGATCGGTTTCGTCAACATCTCGCAGTTCATTTCGCTCACGAACGATGATGGTAAGGAACAATTCGGCACGTTCACCGATCTGAAGAAGGCAGTTGCCGAGATGAAGAAGACCGGCTTGAACGGGCTGGTAATCGACCTTCGGGAAAACCCGGGTGGGTATCTATCCTCCGCAGTGAGCATTTGCGATATGTTCGTTGGGAAGCAGTCGATCGTAACCGTCAAGCCACGTGTTGGTGCCGTGCGGGAGTACAAGGGAAAGACAGCCGGCGACGACAGCTTCCCGATCGTTGTGCTCGTGAACGGCGACAGCGCCAGCGCCAGCGAGATCGTGGCGGCGTGTCTCCAGGATCATGGCCGGGCCGTTATTGTCGGCGAGAGGACATATGGAAAGGGGAGCGTGCAGGATGTGGTCGAGTTCACTCCCACCGGCGGCGAACTGAAATATACCATCGCGCGGTACTACCCACCGAGCGGTCGGAACATCGACAAACTCGCAACGGAACAAGATCCCTCCATCAAGGACTGGGGCGTGAAGCCGGACTATGGATTCGAGGTGAAACTCAGCTCTGAGGAGTTGAATGACTGGTTCGAATACAGCCAGGACTTGCACATTATTCCACCGCCGGGCAAACCGATCCCCACCGTCAACCCCGCTAAGGATAAGCAACTCCAAAAGGGGTTGGATCACCTCCGCGATGTGATCAAGGCCACGGGCAAGGGACCGAAGGATTAATCTTGGGAAGGGACAAGTAATCAGGGCAAGAAGTAACAACGAGCCGGAAGTGTCGGTTTTGAAGTTGCGCTTTTGGTTCAAGCCCAAAGATCCGCAGTGGAAAACCGTGGTGCGGAAGCACCATCCCTACAAGCCCGAAGCGCCAGCGAGGGATAGCTTTTCCCTCGCTGGCGCTTCGGGCTTGTATCGGGCTTTTCGTATTACAACCATAAAAAGCGCAACTTCAAAGAGCGTCAGCGACGGTCTACTTTTCACTTCTTGCCCCTCGCCCCTTGCCTCTGGTTACTTGCGAAGCCAACTCTCTCATCAGTTTTCGCTGTGGCGAACTCACGGGGTGTTTGTCCAGTTCGCTGGGGGTCAGCCACTCACTCGCGGCATAGAACCCCGGTGTGAACTGGCCGCCGCGAAGCGCGGCCTCAACGCACACCAGAGCAATGCGGTAGCGGGTTACTGCGTGGCGAATGGTCAGCACTTCGGCACCGGCCTCCACATCCAGTCCGGTCAACTCCTTCGCCACCCGAACAACTGCTATCGATACTTCTTCATCGGTAGCGCGAGGTGCGTGTGGAACTTCCCACATATTCTGCCACCGGCCGGCATCTTCAGGTCGCCGACAGAGCAGAACGCGAGAGCCATCCCGCACGACTACCCCAACCTCGCTCACGGCCACGGTCGCAGGCTGCTTCTTCGGCGGGGGAATCTTCTCCTGAAGGCCATCCTGGTTCGCCTTGCAGTTTGCTGCCAGTGGGCATTGCCCACACGCCGGGCCAGTCGGTAGGCAAACCAGCGCCCCGAGTTCCATCAGCGCCTGATTGAAGTCGCCCACACGCTTTTGAGGCAAGAGAGCTTCCGCCGCGGACCACACCCAGGCTTTGCCTTCCCCTTCGCGGGGATCTCCCCGGTATCCAAAAAGGCGTGCCAGCACCCGGAGGCTGTTTGCCTCAACGATGGGAAGTTTGCGGTCGAAAGCCTGGGATAATACGGCCCCGAGTATGTATCGTCCGACACCGGGAAGGTCTGCCCATACAGTCGGATCGTCTGGAAGTTTGCCTGCGCTATTAGCAACCAGTTCCTTCGCCGCGGCGTGCAGGTGGCGGGCACGGCGGTAATACCCGAGACCCTCCCACAACTTCAGCACCTGTTGTTCATCGGCCTTCGCCAGGGCTTCGACTGTGGGGAGCGCGGCCAGGAATCGCTCGAAGAAAGGAACCACCGCTGCAACGGTGGTCTGTTGAAGCATGACCTCGCTGACCCAGATGCGATAGGCATCGCGCGAGACGCGCCAGGGCAGGTTTCGACGATGTGCATCGAACCAGTTGAGGAGTTTGGTACGGAGTCCGACAAGAGTCCGGCCAGAAGGGAGAGCCGATGGACAGTCGGGAGACGGCATCGGTTGGACCGAAGGTCAGCGGTTCACAAGATTGCGGAATGGAGGATTACTTTGGTCGTCGCATCATCTTGCGGAGAAGGTCGCTGGCCGCACTCGACATTTCCTCGCGGCTCTGGACGGGCTTCTTGCCAGCCTTCTCATCTGTTTTGGCTTCGGTAGGTGGGATGGGCCGACCTTGCGCATCGACCGCCGGAACATCAATAACGGTACTGCCTTCGGGGACACCCTCATCCTCCATGCCAAGAAGCATGGCGGCCATCTTGTCGTCGTCCTCGTTGGTAATAAGGCTGGTGTTTGTAAGAGTAGTTTCCGCGGTCGGGACCGGTTTGGCTTCAGTCGATTTGGGAGCAGCCGGTTTGGCGGCTTCAGCCGATTTGGGAGCAGCGGACTTCAATGCAGCTGCTTCCTTGGAACCGGTCAATGCAGCGGCTTCTTTTGAGCCACCCGCGACATTGGGCTTCTTGGTCTGGGCAGGGTTGGGCGTGGCATCGCGAGCCAGAATAGTCTTTGAGCCAGCCACAGTTTCCGTGGCAGCTTTGACCGCAGCAAAGGCGGCAGCGGTTTCCGGTGCATTGCTGCTTGGCAGTGGGGTGCCATCGGGTTGGGGCGTCGGGACTTCGATCCGGACAATGAAGTCGAGCGGACCGAGTTTAAGGGATGCCCCATCGACCACCATCACCTCGGTTGCCCGGATGAGTACATCGTTCACCAGTGTACCGTTGGTGCTTCCGAAGTCTTTGATGTAGATTCGTCCATCTCGCACCAGGAGACCGCAGTGGTGCTTGCTGATCGCCTGGCTGGCTGGTCGAAGGTGGCACTGTGTATCCCGGCCAATCAAGAACTGTGGGCCAGTGACAGGTATAATCTTGCCCTCATGAGCCCCCGTTGCGACAACCAAGCTGACCTTCATGTGTATTCCCGCCTGCGTGTGCTGCCGGGTGATGGCCCAATTGGGCGAACTGCCGGCGTTTTCAAACCGTAGTCTCGGTTAGGGTGAGTACGGAGATGGACCCGAACCGCGGTAATGGGCGAATGGTGGAACTTACCGCTGTTTCCCACCTGCATTTTCGGTTGTAATCAATTTGGACGTTGCCGTTGCGAGTCGGGCTTTTGCGTCCCAGCGGCCAATGCCCATATTAGCCTAAGAGCCACGACCGATGCAACAGTCTCTCTCGCTAAATCTTCAAACGGCACCAGTATTTTACCAGCGACTTACGAGGCGCTTTTCAGCTACATCCGGCATAATTGGCCTGATCTCAATAATTGGCCTGATCTCAATATCCGGGTGTGATGATAATCCTAATAAATCGGCTACCAAGGCCAAGCCCTTCACAGGAGTTTCACTCACTCTTAGATGTTCATACCCGGCATTTGGGGAAGTCCTTACTCCTGCTGCACGAAGCTGGGCGGAACGCACGGGGGCAAAGATCAACATCCTGATGGAGTCGATGACCCCGAGCGACGATACGGACATCGGCGTCATCGATGTCCCGGAGTTTGGCTTTTGGGCGGAAAAAAAAGAGCTGACTCCTGTTCCCCCTGGGCTCCGCGCCGCGGATCACCCGTACCAATGGACCGGATTACTTCCCGCATACCGGGAGCAGTTGATCGAGTGGGGTGGCCAGGCCCAGGCAATACCGTTGGCGGGCGATGGGTACGTACTCGTTTATCGGGCCGATCGACTCAAAGACCCGAAGTTCATCGCTGCATTTAACGCACAGTTTGCCCGCGCCCCCGTCGCGCCCACCAGCTGGGAAGAGTTTGCTGACATCGCCGCGGTTTTCGCGAAACTCGACGGCAGACCAAGTCTCCCACAATTCACCAACTCGGAATTGGCCACACTCTTTTTCCGAATTGCCGCTTGTTACGACAGACTTGCCCAAAGCGAGACGATCAACACCAATCTGGGCAGCGGGTTGGGAACGCTCTCGTTCCAATTCGACCTTGCCGATGGCAAACCGCGTCTGACCGCGCCAGCATTTGCCGCTGCCGCAAACTGGCTGGGAGGTTTGGTCGCAAAAAAATGCCTTCCTTCCCCTGCGGCGGGAACTTCCAGCGATCCGAGCGCGGCACTCGCCAGGAATCAGGCCATGATCGCTGTTCTATCCCTCGACCAGCTTGCCCAACTCCCCCGAGAAAATGGGGCGGTTCCTGACCGATTCGGGCTTGCCGCGCTGCCCGGCACTCGAACGGCGTTCGACCCGGAAAAGCGGCAATTCGTTTTGCGACCCGTTCCTAATTACGTCCCTTACTTCGCAGGGGGTCGGCTGGGAGTGGTAAGAACTCGGTGTTCAAACGCGACCGCGGCATTCGATCTACTCGCGGAATTGGGTGGGCCAACTCGGAGTCTGGAGATCATCGCCTCAACTGGGGTTGGGGCTGGCCCGTTCCGCGTTTCGCACCTGGACCGCGACCGGCTGCAAATCTGGTTTGGGTACGGATTCGATGCCGACCGTTCCGATGCCCTACGGAGAGCGCTGCAGGATTACATCCATCTGGATGTGAAAAACCCCACATATGGACTTCGTGGCCCCGATCAGGCAGCACTTTCTTCTGCCGCGGCCATCGCAATGGGAAAAATTTCCGCCGGAACTTCGACCGAACCTGCACTCGAACAACTTCTCGTTGACTGGCAGCAGATCGATGCCAAAAACCCACCAGAAACCCGACTCAAATGGCGGAAATTGGCGGCTGGACTGGAGTGAAGCGCTTCGCGCAGAGGGGCAAGTAA
>DASZJS010000205.1:0-7807 GCA_035947935.1 Gemmata sp.
GTTATCGCGACTACGTGGTCCGGGCCTTCAACGCTGATGTCCCATTCAACCAGTTCCTCACCGAACAACTTGCCGGAGATTTACTGGCGAACCCTCGCCGCGATCCGAAGACGGGGACGAACGAATCGCTGCTGGCAACCGGGTTCTGGTGGCTCGGGGAATCCACACACTCGCCGGTGGATTCGCGAGGCGACTTTTCAGATCGCGTTGCCAACCAAATTGATGTGTTCGGGAAGACCATACTTGGCCTCACGCTGGCCTGTGCCCGGTGCCACGATCACAAGTTCGACCCCATCGCCACGAAGGACTACTACGCGCTGTTTGGCGTCATCGCCAGTTCGCGTTACTCCCGGACGAATATCGATGACCCAGCACCGACTGTAAAGCTGCTCGATGAACTCAAACAAACGCGAGCTGAACTCATATCGGTCCAGACAGCGGCCCGGGTGGAGAAGCCTGCTGCGCCCCAGAATGACTGGCGCGCGAAGTCGGTTGCGTTCGAGCGGTTCGATCCCGGCTGGCGGCAGCGCTGGGATGCGAGCGGGCTGGCGTTTCGCCCCGAGGCCGGAGAGGGGTTTCCCCATAGTGGTCGGGAAGCTCGCAAGCTGTCTGGGGCACTCCGATCGCCGACCTTCGCGATCGACAAGCCTTACCTCGCGATCCGTGTTGCCGGACGAGCTGCCCGGGCGCGGGTGATCCTCAACGGGTTGCAACTGATTCAGGATCCGATCTATGGCGGGCTGGCACGGGATGTGAATCCTGGGGAAGATTTCCAATGGATGGTCTTCGATTTGCGAATGTGGAAGGGCCAGCCAGCCTACCTGGAACTGCTGGATGATGGCCCGGGGTATGTGGCGATTCGCGAGGCATGGTTTGCGGAGGTTCCGCCACCAGCGGACCCTGTGGAAAAAGTAGAACTGCCCGAATTACCCACCGCAAACACGCCCGAGGCGAAGAAACTGGCTGAGCGTATCCGCGAACTCGAAAGCAAGATTCCCAATAGCCACCGGGCAGTGACAATGCGGGATGGGACCGGGATCGACGAGCATGTGTTCGTGCGGGGGAATCACAAAACGCCTGGCGTACTCGCCCCGCGAGCATTTCTCGAAGCATTTGGTAAGCCATCCTTCACCGACCCGGGCAGCGGTCGGCTCCAGCTCGCCGCAGCGGTGACGGACTCTACCAATCCACTCGTGGCACGGGTTCTGGTGAACCGGCTCTGGAAGCATCACTTCGGAGAAGGGATCATCCGGAGTCCGGACGATTTCGGCCGCCAGGGACAGCCTCCCACTCACCCGGAACTGCTCGACTGGTTGGCGTCGGAGTTTGTGAATCCCTCCGTGAGTGCGGGGAAGGTCGACCTGAAGCCCCAGCACTGGAGCATCAAGCACATGCACCGGCTGATGGTGCTGTCCGCAGCGTACCGACAATCATCCAAGGCAGAAAGCGGAATTGGAAATACAGAAGCGAAAATCGCTTTGTTTGGGGGCCTGGCTCCAAGTTCCGAACCTCGGACTCCCGGTACCATCGACCCACTCAACAAGCTCCTGTACCGGCAAAATATCCGCCGACTGGAGGCTGAAGCGATTCGGGATTCGATTCTGGCGGTATCCGGTCGTCTCGATCGGACAATGGAAGGCCCGGGTGTTTTGCCGCACCTGACGGAAAATGAGGTTGGGCGAGGGAAGCCGCCAAGCGGGCCGCTGGATGGAAATGGAAGGCGGAGTGTTTATCTGGCTGTGCGGCGTAATTTCTTGAATCCGATGTTCACCGCCTTCGACTACCCCACCCCATTCACAACGATCGGTCGTCGGACGGTTTCCAACGTCCCGGCTCAGGCGCTGGTAATGCTGAACAACCCATTCGTGTTGCAGCAGGCCGAACTCTGGGCGAAGCGTGTGCTGACTGTCCCGAACCGCACGACCGAGGAGCGTGTCCGCGGGATGTACGAAACCGCCTTTGGCCGCCTGCCAACGAAACCCGAACTCAGCGCGGCTCTGGACTTCCTCACCGAGCAAGCCAAGGAGTACGGCAAGCCGGACCACCCGAAGGCGTGGAGCGATCTCGCTCACGTATTGCTGAATGCCAAGGAGTTCATTTTTGTGGAGTGAGGAATTGGGGCGGCAGCGAACGCAACTTCAATGACTGAAACGCTCTATACAGCCGATCAGTACGCAGCCTTACCGGACGATGGGAAGCTGACGGAACTTGTGCGTGGCAGGATTGTGGAGCTGTCGAGCCCGACACCGAGCCACGGCTACGTTTGCGCGAACATAACGGGGGCATTGCGGGACTTCGTTCGCAGCCGGGAGCTAGGGCGGGTTGTCTCGAACGACAGCGGCGTGAAGACTGAGCGAGGTCCGGATACCGTTCGTGGTCCGGACGTGGCTTTCTATAGCTACAACCGCGTACCCCGCGGACCATTGCCAACCGGGTATTGGCCATCCCCGGAACTTGTGTTTGAGGTGAAATCGCTTTCGGATCGATGGCCTGCCATCACGGCGAAGGCGGGCGAATACCTGACTGCTGGGGTGGTGATCGTTTGCGTTGTCGATCTGGAGACAGAAAGCGTTGCCGTCTATCTCGACAACGAACTCCCTCGGCGGCACACCTCCGAAGAGGATCTACTGCTTCCCGAAGTTCTTCCCGATTTCAGCATTCCAGTGCGGCAGTTCTTCGATTGACATCCTCGACCTACTACTTGCTTTCCGTTACGCGCTTTGGTGTGGGCACATCTTCGTGGAGTTCCCAGTAAGCACCCACTTCCAGGCCATCCCAGGTTTGCGTTTTACCCCAAGACCACTTGACCGTAACCCTACCCGGTCTTCTCTCCGTCCCAAGACCGAACAACAGGCGCGGGTCATTCGCTGAGAGGTAACTTCCACCACCCTTGGCGAACCGGGTGAGAGTCCGGGTGCCAGTCTCCAGTGTGACGGTGCTTCCCACGACATCCCGATTCTCTCGCCCAACGAGGCGGATGCCGACCCATCGAGCCGGTGTGTGTTCGGCCACCGCGTTCCGCAGCACGGCAACGGGAGTGTTGGTGTGGCTGACGACCAGGTCGGGCCAGCCATCATTGTTCAAGTCGCCAATTGCGAGTCCGCGGCCAATCGTCGGAGTGCGAAAGTATGGTCCGGCCGAGGGACCGAGGTCGTGGTAGAACCGTTGCCCGTTGTAATTGACGTTCCGCAGTAACATCGGGAGTTGCTTCACGGGACTGCCGAGCGCGGGGTATTGGAGAACGTGTCCGTGCGCGATGATGAGGTCTTCCCAGCCATCGTTGTCGGCATCGAGGAACCCGGTCCCGAATCCCACGAGATGTTGCCCGATCGCCCCCAGACCGCTTGCTCTGGAGATGTGCCGAAGACTCTCTCGCCCGAGGTTCTGGTAGAGGGCATGGAGATCTCCCTGGTAATTGGTTACCCACACGGAGGCACGGCCGCTACCATCGAAGTCTCCCACATCGACTCCCATACTCCCTTGGAAATGCCCCATCTCGCTGACCGCAACACCGGCCGCCAAACCCTTCTCTTCGAGTTGCCCACCGCGGTTCACGAAGAGGAAATTGTGGGAGGAATCGTTCGCGACGTAGATATCAGGGCGGCCATCATCGTTCACGTCCGCGAGAACAACACCGAGGCCATAGCCCTTCGCCGCAAAACTCTGTTCGGTAGAAATATTTCGGAATGCTTTGCCGCCATCGTTCTTGAACAGGGCATGGACGAGAGGCTTGAACCGCACAGGCGGGCAGACATCCCGGGTCACCCCAAATCTCATCCCAGCGCAGGTGGGGTGGTTCGAGAACGACCAGTCGCAATAGTGGCAGACGTAGAGGTCGGGAAAGCCATCCCCATCGATGTCGGCCCACCCGGCACTGGAACTCCACGAATTGTCCTTGAGGCCGACTTTGTCGGAGACATCGACGAACTTTCGCCCACCAGTCCCATCGGGTTCGTTGTGGAACAGGGCAATTCGTCCGTAGCCGGTAACGAGGAGATCGGGCCAGCCATCGCGATCGTAGTCGGCGACGGCAGCCCCGTGCGTGTACCACCAGGCAACCTTGTCGAGCCCCACCTTCGCCGTCACGTCCTCGAACTTGAAGTTGCCGAGATTGCGGTACAGCTTGCACGGATGGCCCTTGATCTCGGTTCGATCGGGTCCATCGAAGTAGCCGCCACCGGTAACGAACACGTCCAGGAGACCATCTCCATCATAATCGATGAGTGCGACACCGCCGCCCAGCGATTCGAGGATCGTGAACTGGTTCGCTTCTTCCCCGTTGCGGTGTGTGAAGTCGAGCCCCGATCCAGAAGTCACATCGATATACCAGGGTGGATCGGAAGGCGGAACTGAGGCGGTTGTTGGCTCCGCACTCGGCAGTTGTTCCGGTGGCGCGGGCGTTCGTCCCGATGTGGCCACCCAGTATCCAATCCCACAACTCGCGGAGATCAAGAGGACGCCGAGGATAAGCGAGAAGCGTTGGCGGTTGTACGATTGGGCGTTCTGGTTCAGCGCGGACATGGGTGACACGTTGATTGAGGTGTTGTCGATTGATGATTGCGGAAAACCAACTCCGCGCTGTCGGATTACCGTTTCAGGGGGGGACCAGTTTACTGCCGTTCCTTCATTGCTTCGAAGCGATCGAATCGATCGCGATATTCTTTCGCCTTCGTCGGTTCGTGCCGGAGTTGCATGTACTGGCTCAGGGCAAGGTTGACCTCGGGAAGGTCCGGTCCCACCTCAAACGCCCGGTGAAGGAACTTTCCTGCTTCATCGAGTTGCAAGCGGTCCATCGCAATCAATCCGCGCTCGATCAGTGGCGAAGCATCTTTGGGATTGTCCACAAGCATCTCGTCGAGAATCTTGATGGCTTCGTCAAGTCGGCCCAGAGTACGGTATACGGTGGCCAGTTTGAACTCGACCTCCTTGCTGGCAGCGTTTCGGGCTCTCACAATTGCGAAGTGGGAGGCCGCCTCGGCAGGGTTGGCCTGGACCACAAGGAATGCCAGATGGCTTCGGGCCTCGAGATGATCGGGGTCGAGTTCGAGTGCCTGTCGGAGGTCGGTTATTGCCTCGGCCTGCTCGCCCGCCAGGGCACGAATCCGGCCGCGCCAAAAGAGTCCGGCCACGCGATCGGCCTGACCGGCGCGAAGTTCCAGCCATAGATCCACCGCTCGCCGAGCCTGACTCATCAGTGAGACGGCCTTATCTGTAAACGTCATGTTAGGAGAGGGGGTCGGGGGTAAGGAACTCAAGATGCCGATAATGACTGCTTCCATCACGAGTGGAGTTTCCGGAGCCTGGGGACGATTGGCGAAGGATTCCATGAGGCCGCTCGCTTCAGTGTAATGACCCTGCTGCATCCCTGTGAGGCGGAATTCCAAATCGAGGCGATCCTGCGCACCGTTCAGTTCCCGATACTTCTTGAGATATATTGCTGCCGATGCGAACTTATCCTGCCGACGGGCGGTCTGTGCTGCCAGAAGCACAGCCTCCGTGTCGTTGGGATGGGTGAGAAGGTATTTGTTGAGATGTTCAGCAGCTTGTCGGAATTCTCGATGTGCAAGAGCTTCCTCGGCGGCCTGACGATCCGGATCAATTGGAGCCGAGTCGAGATACACGATTATCCCAACGGCAGCCGTCAGCAACAGGGCGAGCAGGATCGCCATTTTGACGTTGCGCTGGAACATGAGAACGTGCCGCGACTCCCGCGGATGTGTTTGGGAAGGGATGAGTAGAGGATAATCGCCTCGGATAAGCAGGGCAAGAGACCCAGAAGTGTTGGGCGTTTGTTGTTGGTCGTGGGTTGGAAGTTGGAAGACAGCAGGAACGCTACGATTCCGTGTCTTCGGTGTTTCAACCCACGACCAACAACGAAGAAATCGTCGGAGTGCGAAAATACGTACCTTCCGAGGGACTGCGGTTGCAGTGGCTTTGCATCACTTGTCCAGCTTTTTGAAATCGATGATACTCCCATCGGCAGGCATGATGAGCTTTTTCAATTCGTCCTCGTCTGGGTTCTTTTTCAGTCGGCGCACGGAACCATCGCACATCCCAACGTGACTTTCGCCATCGAACAGACCGCCAAGTTTGGGGAGCGGTTTTTTCAAATCGAACGGCATATCGGCAGGTTTGCTCCAGATTACTGGTTCACCGGCCTCGAACACCATTCCTGTATTTGATGTGCCGTCGATGATGCTCGCGGGGTAACGCGGCTTGTTTTTCGGTCCGAAGAGTGCTTTCTCGCCAACGAATACCTGATAGAAGGTCTCGCCGGCCTTGGTCTTCACCCGAACGGGGGCGTAGGTCTTGGGGATCTTCTCGATGAGTTTCTTGTTGGTGTCGCTATCCCACGGTTCAAAGAGGTTGAACTGTTGGTGCAAGTTAGCCGCTTCCATGTAAGGTAGGAGGGCAACGCGCCAGCTCAGGATCGGTTTACCGTCCTTGTCGGTGATATCTTGAGGCATCGTTCCGTTGTTTGAGTCGCTGTAATTGATAATTCCCAAGCCGATCTGCTTCAAATTGTTCATCGAGGTCGTCAGATCTTTCTTGGTGATCGGGGGTGGGTCATCCCCTCCGGAAACCGGAACTGCGACCACGCTGCCGACCAGGATCGCGGGCAAAATTGCCCGCAAAAGAATCGCGTTCATCCTCGCCCCTCCAAGAAGTGATAGTCCGGATTCACCACGCAAAGTGTCCAGAGCAGAGCAGTGTGAACCGAGTTGGTTTGCTCGGAGTCATCGTTCCCCTGATCCTCTGGAGCTTTGCTGATCGTCGCGGATTGTGGGCTGCCGAGCAACAGTTTTTTCAACGAAGGGTTAAAAGAGTATTCCAGGGAACGGGGTCTCGTGGTGTACGCGCGGACACGGAAACCTTTGTTGTCCAGGCGACCCCGAGCGTAAGTTTTGAGGTGCGCTTTTTATGATTGTAATGCACCAAGCCCAATACAAGCCCGAAGCGCCAGCGAGGGAAAAGCTGTCCCTCGCTGGCGCTTCGGGCTTGTAGGGATGGTGCTTCCGCACCTCGGTTTTCAACTGTGGACCTTTGCGCTTGAACAAAAGCGTAAGAGGCGTTAGCGCGAGGGTGTCCATTCCTCAGTCAGTGACTTTGGCCAAGCGGAACGAGAATGACAACGTCTTCTGGTCGGCCCGGGATGTGCGTAATCGGACCTGGCGGGTTTGTCCCGCCCTGGTCGATCTTATCTGGCCCGACGCTCCAGATGACGGCCTGCCCTGGAGCGACAACGCGCTCGGGGGGATCTTCCCGGGGGAGCATCATACGCTCCGGTTGGGGTCGGAGTGCCAATCGGAGTGTTTCCCCTTGAGAAACACGGTAGCCGAATCCGCGAACTTCGTCGTAAGGGTCGGGTGGCAAACGGTGAAGATACCCAGTCGAGAGGAGTTCCGCGAGATTCTCGGGGTATTTTCCTCGTTCGATCCGAAACGCCTGGAGAGCGAGCTTCAGAATTGCAGCCCGGCGGACGGTGCGAACCTGTCGGTCAATTTCACCAAGATCGGAAGCCGTCCGGTTTCGTGCAGCCAGGAAGATTGCACCCGGACGACCGGTCAACAGGGATTGATCCGCAGGCCCACCGGCCTCGAAGCCCAATCCGACGAGTCGGCGGGTTCGTTCTTTCTCCCAGGGGACGGCCCACGCCGTCGTGAGAAGATCGACGATGGGGTCGGTCATATCCACATTCTCGGAAGGAGGAGCGAGGACCTGTGGCAGCCATACAGACAGAGACTTGAGAGCTTCCCGGACAACATGTCTTTCGGCCAGAAATTGCGGGGCTGGGTCGAACGGTTCG
>DASZJS010000206.1:0-2921 GCA_035947935.1 Gemmata sp.
GACCTGGTCATGCTCTCCGGGAGTATGGCCAGTCCCGGTGTACCCAGAACGCTGCCGAGTCCGGTTACCTTGGGAACTGCGGCACCGGCACCCCACTTCTCGAAGCCACGGTTCAGGATAAGCCAAGCGTAGGCACATTCGGGGTCATAAGTCAGAGCGGTCTCGGCAGCCCGAACGGACTCGATCCAGACATATGAGTAATACATGCCGAGGGCTTGATTGACGTATGCCTGACACTGTCGGTTTGTGGTACCGACCCCATAGCGATAGAGACACGCATCAAACATCGGTTTGGCGTGCGCTAACTTACTGAGTGGCAGTTTGGGAGTTGGTGGAACAGGAGGCGATGCCGTTACCTGTTCCCGTGGCGGCGGTGCGACCTCTGGAAGGTCAGGAGAGGAGGCTCCCGTGGAGGTCAGTATCGCAAGGGGGAGTAAACAGGAGGATAAGCGACGAATCATCGGTAGGCAGCTCCGACAAGCCGGGCAGCAGTTACCCGGAGCGAGCCGGGCAATCCATAAAAGAAAGTTTACTCGATCGGTGATGAACCAGAAAGATTTTCCTCGGGATTCTCAATGATTCCCAGGACCCACTCCATTGGCTTGTACTTTCGTGTGTCTCGAATGAGACATGGAGTTGGTACTGTGATGACCTGCTCCCTCTGCGCGGCTCGCCCACGCGTGGGCAAACTGTCGCTGTCAGGCTTTGTCATGTCTTGTCAGGTTTTTTTGGCCTTTTGGAACACCACCATCCACAGAAATAATCACTTCGATCATTAACAAACTCGTGATTTGCACTGCTGATAGTTCCTCTATAAACTCGCTGTTCTCCCCCTGGTGGACAACTTCCAGACGGGGGACAAGGTGTCGCTCTTGAGCGTGTAAAGTATGACTTTCACAGCAACGGGGCGGCAGTCAATAGCCAGTGGGCGTGAGCCCCTGGTAGCATTTCATTAACAGGCAATCATGAGGCGTCAGAAAATCGCCTATAAACACCAACAGCCACGCATCGGAAGATCGCGCTGGCTTCTCCCCCACACGTCTTTACAGGTGGTATTCCAGCCATGATTCGCTGCTCAACGCCTCTCATCTTACTCGTCTCGTGTGGTTGGTTCTGCATCGGCCCAAGGGGCGATAGCCGGCAGAACCAATCCATTGAGAACCCGAGTTTCGAGGACGGCACCAAGGGGTGGGAGGTTCACATTTTTGGGGCGAAGGCGGATGTCGCAGCCGATACCGATGTTGTTCGGGAGGGGAAGCGATCGTTGCGGATTGCTGCGGCGGAGTTGTCCGATACCGCGCTCGGGCAAGAAATCCGCCTCAAAGCAGGACAACTTTACCGTTTCACGGGATGGGTTCGCACCCATCAACTCGATCCGCACACGGCTCCGGTTTTCGGGACGTTTCAGATTCAGAAACCCGGTGGCCAGGGCATCATTGCTAGTGGAACCAACCACAAGGGCGATACGGAATGGATGAAGGAAACACTTTACTTCGAGACTCCGGCCGATGGTCGGGTACGACTGGCTGTTTTCTTTGTGGGATTCGGCAAGGGCACCGGCACCGCATGGTTCGATGACCTGAAACTGGATGAAGTGGACCCATCAACTGTCCCACTCAAAATCACTCGCGATCTCCTCTTCAAAGAAACGATCGATCCCAACCAGTACGGCCAGTTCATCGAATACCTCTGCGATCTCGTCCCAAGTATGTGGGCCGAGAAACTCTGCGATGGCAGTTTCGAGGGTTTGACGCCTTACAAAGTCGCTTACATCAAGGAAACTGACTTCCGCGAGCATCCCTGGTATCCCGTTGGAGCAACCAATCGGGCTAATTTCTCGCTCGACAAGACCCGCCCCGTCAGCGGTCTCGTTGCCCAGAAGATTGCGACGAGAGGTGAAACACCCTGTACCGTGGGGATCGCTCAGGATGGCATTGCGGTCGAACCGGAACAAGTGTGCGTCTTCTCCTGCTATCTACGGCAGGAAGGTATCGCGGGACCAGTGACTGTTCGCATCCATCGCGATGGCAAGGATTACGCGACAGCCGAATTTCAACCGACCGACAAGTGGACCAAACATCGTACCCGGCTGGCGATTCGTGGCTCGGATTCCAACGCGACACTGAGCATCGAGTTCCGCGGCCCCGGTACTCTCTGGCTCGATAACGCTTCCCTGATGCCGGAGCGGACTATCGATGGCTGGCGTCCCGATGTCGTTGAGGCTGTCAAGGCGCTCAAACCCGGGATCATCCGATTTGGCGGTAGTGCCTTGGATGACAGCAATTTGGGAGAATTCGACTGGCGGGACACGATTGGCGATCCCGACAAGCGTAAACCGTTTCGTGCCTGGGGAGGACTCCAGCCAACCGGGGCTGGACTGGAAGAAATCGTTCAGTTCTGTCGGCATGTTGGGGCGGAACCGCTGATCTGCGTTCGCGTGTCCAAAAAGGGTCCGAAAGACGCCGCGGAGCAGGTGGAGTATTTCAATGGGGCAGCGGATACGCCAATGGGCGCGCTTCGCGCGAAGAATGGACATCCTGAACCCTATAAAATCAAGTTCTGGCAGATCGGCAACGAACGCGCGGGAGCGGATTACGAGGCTCAGTTACCGAAATTCTGTGAGGCGATGAAAGCGGCCGATCCCACTATCCAGTTGCTGTCGAGTTATCCCACAGTTGGGGTACTTGAGAAGGCCGGAAAGTGGATAGATTTTGTCTGCCCACACCACTATTCCATCGCCAATCTTGCTGGGGCCGAGACTGATCTGGCAGAGGTTCGCAAACTGATCGCCAAACACTCTCCCGGCCGATCCATCAAGGTTGGCGTGACGGAATGGAATACCACGGCCGGCGACTGGGGGCCGCGGCGAACAATGCTTTTGACGCTGGAGAATGCCCTCTGGTGTTCGCGATATCACAACC
>DASZJS010000207.1:0-8853 GCA_035947935.1 Gemmata sp.
CAGCAGCCAGGAACGCAACAGTTCCAACGACAACGATTGCAACAATTGCCTTTCGCGAGGGGTACATGGAAAACCTCCAGTATTCCAACAAGCACCAGGATCAAACAACACATGCTAACTTGTTCGCCGCTTTCAAGCGATGGGAATTTTCAGTGAAACGAGAGCGTGCCCTTACATAAGCAAATGCCCCTTTTGTATCTCCGCAGTCCACGTTTTCCCCGCTTTCTACAGAGCTCTTGACAGGTGATTTCCGACATCGCCTTGGGCGAGCGACAGGAAAAAGCATACCTGTGTGGTGTTTTGTGCGCGGCCCGAACGTGAACTATAGTCTTGTTGGTGTCGTACTATCGCCCTGGAATAGAGACAACCATGCCTCGAACATTCCTGATCCTCACTTGCGTGGCCGTCGCCCTGCTCCATAGCCGAGCTCCCGCGGCTGACCTGCCCCCGGATCTGGCCTTGATCCCCGGTGACGCGGCCGGGTTCGTCTCAGTCGACGTGCCCGGAATCCTCAATAGCCCAATCTGCGAAGAGGTTCGGTTCGCTCTCGGTGCGTTTAAACCCACGGAGATCGCTGCGTTCGCCAAGAAGTTCCCCGTCGATCCATCCACAATCGAACGGGTGGTGATCCTCTTTCCCACTGGCCAGACCGCTCTCGATCCGATTCCCAATCTCCACCCGAGCGCGTTCTCTGCGCTCGTCGTTGTTGGCTGCTCAAAGCCGTTCGACCCGGCGACACTGGCAAAGGGAATGTTCCCAGCCGGTCGGCCAAAGGGCTACCGCGGGCGAAGCTACCAATTCGACGAAGACGCTTGGAGTGGGGTACTCGCCCTGCCGGGCGACCGCACCTTCGTGGTCGGCGCGGAGGACTCGCTCGTCTGGCTGATCGACCGATTGGAAAGAGGAGACGCCCTTGGTCCACTTTCGCCGGCCCGCGTCGAGGCGGCCCGGCACACGCTCTTCGCCGCGTTTCAACTGTCGGCGGTCGTGCCGGCGGCTCAGTTGCCAGCCGAGCTTCGACCACTCGCCGACGCTCAGCGCATCTGCCTCGCAATTGACCTCGGTAAGACGCTAAAGGCGAGTATCGAACTGCACTACGCGAATGCAGCAGAGGCGACCGCAGGCGAGGCGGCTCTGAAGGTCGCGATCGGTCTGGGCAGAGACCTGTTGCAGAAGTACGAGGAGATGCTGAAGAAGGTCACAGACAAGCCCGCGCCCGCGGGCGGATTCGCAAGCCCGCGCGAGTTCCCAGAGAGGTTCGCCGCACTCATCGGAATGGGCGCTGTCCGACGCCTCGACGAGGTGGTCAAAACGCTGCCGGTCGAGCGACAGGGTACAACCGTCCGAGCCGCGCTCGAAGTGTCCATGCCCAGTAGTGGTGCCATCGCTGTGGTCCTGGTGGCTGGCATCGGGACCCTCGGAACCAACGAGGTCCGGGAGTTCCGGTACGTCGGCTCGTCGATCAAAGAGCCGGGTGCCGGGCCTTCGCCCCAGGAAGTCCGTTTGAAGAAGCTGGCGGCGGCGTTCAAGGCGTACCACACAGAGTACGGTCACTATCCGGCGGCATCGCTCGCCGGAAAAGACGGCACACCACTGCTCAGTTGGCGAGTCGCGCTACTGCCGTACCTGGGCGAGAAAGAGTTGTACTCCCAGTTCCACCTCGACGAGCCATGGGACAGCCTCCACAACAAGAAGCTCCTCGTGAAGATGCCGGATGTGTTCAACAAACCGTACATCTGGCCCCAGAACTACGGTCGGACGAACGCCCAAGTCGTGACCGGACCAGGTACCCTCTTCGACGGCCCAGTAGGACTGAAGAGCCCGGGCGGCGCGCGGACGATCCTCGCTCTGGAGTCGGGCGACGATGTTTCGGTGTGGTGGACCAAGCCCGCCGATGCGACGTACGCGCCGGGCAAGCCACCGACGGTTTTCGGCGGTTCTGACGGGGGTCCGTGCTGGGTGGTGTTCTCCGATGGCACCGTGAAACTGCTCACGAAGAAGGATGACGAGAAGGCTCTGCCCGAATTGTTGATGCGCCCCAAGGATCGGTAATCGCGAGAAGCACGCGATGGCGCGAGCCGAGGCTCGTGCTACCGCAACGTAGGGGTTTCCTTACGCCGCTTGGCAAGGCCGCAACGCCAAATTCTTGACAGGTTCTTGACAGGAAATCGCCACCGCACATCGGGTAGATATTACGTAACCACGTACTTCTTCGGTATCTCCGCTCCGGCAACAAAGCTCAGCTTCGCAATCTTACACATCAGGCGAAGATTCAGACCCTATCCGCCCATTGTGGGCACCGCTTGTGGATGAGGTGGGCTAGCCAGCGGGCTTCGCCTTCGGTCAGGTTCTCGATCACACAAATATCGACGTTGTCCTCAGAGACGATTACCAGGCGGCACGGGGAACGGTCGAGCAAGATTGTTAACGGGCTCCGGTCTTGCGGCTCGTCACCTTCTCCACGCAGTTCCAGACGGATTGGACCGACGACGTACCAGGTTCGCGTCAGACCGAGCAAGCCCCGGCATTTCCGGCGGATGATCCGGTCACACTCAAAACGCCAGGACACGTAACGAAATGGCTCAATACAGACGAGTATCAATGCAATAAACATGAACAAGCCTGCTGCTTCGAACGGGATCAAAATTGCAAATACCATCCACCATTTCCCTCCCCACAAAGGGATTTTGTTCAGAGTGCCACCGAATAGCGCCAACAAAAAAAGTGAAACGAGCCCATTCAAGGCCCCGTTAAACAAGAGAGCTGTTGCAAGCGTACCGATCTTCAACCGCCCCTTTTGTTTGACCTCGAAGCCATCCGAACCCTCGGTAAGCCGCCAGGAACAGTCGCTCGGCGGAGTTGGTAAGGTGCCTGACAGCGCCACTAGGACCTCCGCACACTCATCCCAATCGTTTGCAGCAGCAGTGCCAGAGGAGTGTGTGGAAGACGGAATGGCGGTCCGTAGTCCGAGGGGTCGGTTATGATTCGAAGTCAGGAAGCAATTGAGCCGGTGGATGAGCCAAGCCCGCTCATCGTCTTCGAGCCCGTGGGCGAACTGGAGCGGCTTTCCATCGGTCACCATCTCGATGCTCGAATCTCTCACCTCGCGGCCACGACGATGTGTGACGAACGTGTACTCGCGAAAGCCTTGAACCTCCTGGAGCGGGATAACTCGCGATGAAAACCGCACGACGATCTTGCGCACGAAGATGGCCTCGTTCCGGTCGAGAAAAAGCATCTCCTTCCCAAACATCGACCAAATGAGGAGGGCGACCACGCCCAACCATGCCGAACATAACATCACGGCAAATAAAATGATCTCAAGCGATGGCTCCTTGACCAGCTTGAAAAGAAGGGCCCCGCAACCGAAGGCGCTCCCAATAAGCCACACAACGAGAAACAGCAGCACACAACCACCTGGTCTCTCGTTGGGCTTGATTAGCACAAGAGAGTCGGGTTGTTCGTGCCAGTCAACGCTCAGCCTGTCGGGATGGGCAGGACCATCCGTCTCTTCGCTGATGCGTGCTGTCCCGTAGGAATCCATGACAGGACTTTATCACATGAGATACCTCTTCGGAATCTCCGCCCCCGCCACATAGGCCAGCTTGGCAATCTTGCACATCTGGTACACATTGATCCGGAAGTCGGGGCAGGTGCTGACAAGGCAATACGCATCTGTCGGTGTGAAGCCGTATTCGGTCACCAGCCAGTCCATCAGGTTCACCGTCGCCGTTTCCACAGCCGATTCGAGCGGCTTGTCGGCAAACACCGACACAATCGAGTCCGGCTTCTCGATCCGCATCCACGGGATGCGTTTCTTCTTCACCACTTCCAACCGCACACGCACCGTTGCCTTGGTTTCCGCTGCCGTTCCGGTAAACTCCGTATCGCCCTGACTGGCATGGACATCACCCAGATAAAGCAGTGCCCCCGGATGATAAACCGGCACATGGATTCGGTTCCCAACCGTCAGATCTCGAATGTCCAGGTTGCCGCCCCATGCTCCTTGTCCATCGAGACTCGTCGCCACCTCCCTGTCCGGGCAGACACCAAGCGTGCCCACAAACGGCGTGATCGGCCACGAGATGCGGTTACTAAAGTGCAACGTACCATCGCGGGTCGTTCGACTCGGTCCGGGTGTATGGCGAAAAATCTTCGTGGTGTAGTCTGCGGAAAGCTCGGCCCAACGGGTCGATTCACCCAGCGGTCCCCGGCGAGGCCCAATCGCAATCCACGAGTAGTCATCTACCAAAATGTCTTCGATTGTGACGATGAGAATATCGCCGCGGTCGGCACCTTCCAGATAGACCGGGCCACCGATGGGATTGGCAGTCGGCGGCGAACGATCAAACCCCGGTCGGCGAGAAGGGATCGCCTTGTCTTCGGACGACTTGAAGTAGCCCGTACTGGCATCGTATGTCTCAATCTCGAACGACTCGCCAGGTTGTACCTTGAGCAGAGGCTCATCCCGCCAATCGAACGCATATTTTCGAGACTGTTCTCGCGTGATTCGTTGCACATTGCACCTATAGTTTTGTGTCCATGATCCCTTGAGGGTGCATTGTAGGTCTGCATTACCGAACCGCCGATTTCAGGGGCTTGGTTCGGGCAACGAGTGGCTGGAAGAGACAGTCTTCCGTAGGTGCCGCTCGGCTCGCGGCACAGGTATCCAGATCGTTCTACCTCAGTGGTGTTCTCCCAAGCTAATCGAAGAGGATAGGTTTATCCGGCTCGGCTCGCCGGACGTACGGAAATCAACCGCGCTTTCTGACACAACCAAACACTGGTAGATCATTTCCTGCACACCACCTGACACTCCGCGAGGTCTGGAATGAGTCATCACAAAGACGGCGGTTGGATCGCACGAGGAATCCTTCTTCCAGACCTGCTCGCCAAACGTCTGGTCAATCGAATGATGTCACCGAGGCCAGAACAGGGAGTCTCTGAGGGGAGCGGCCAGCCGCCACAAGATCGTAAGTTTGTTTATGATTGAAGTGATTATTGCGATCATCAGTCCTATCACGAGGGGCTTTGACACATGACGATTTGTGCCTGAGACTGTTCTATGAATCTGTGATTGGGATGGGAAAAGCCTTGTTAAGGTGCCAAAACACATCCTCGCAATCTTGTTGGATTACTGACACCGCTGACAACGTTGACAGACACTCCTTGTACCTTCAACTCATCTCGCCCGAACTGTTGAGAGTCTGCAGGCACGCGGGAAAGACCACCTGCCCACGCGTGAGCAGAATATGCACAAAGTAAGAGATCAACCCAATACCAACCCCATGTCTCATTCCAAATCACACAGCGCATAAACAGAGTGCGGATGCTCTTTAGCCCTGTCTCGGGTCGTTGTTTCATTTAGGGCATGAGAGCAGGAAACGCCGAAAAACCTAGAAGAAGTGTACCGAAGGCTTCCAAGTATTGGCTGTCAGCATTTCTCACGATACCAGGAACTTGATTCTGACACGGGAACTAACCCGACGCCGGCTGTCTCCAACCTTGTAGGCTGCACGTTTAACACAAGAGATGCGTTGCGCTGACCTGCCCCAAAGAGTGAAGCACCTTTCAAATCGACAAAAGTTCGCGAACTGCTCACGACACGACCGGGTTAATGCTGTGAAATGAAAGCGGGGCGCTTACCAGATTGGCGCAATCACATCACCTCCAATTACCCGCCGGTGTGCGTATGCCAACCATCGTTGCTGTTTGTCCATACTGCCGGGCTGGTGGCGTTCGTGCCCCGGAGTCGGCACTTGGAGCCAGCGCGACCTGCCCCAAGTGCGGAAGCAGTTTCACAGTGATGCCCTCTGAGGGCGCACGGGGATGGGCAGCTAACCCTGCCCCCACGACTTCACCCCCTCCACCTACATCCCCTCCAGCAGCACCGGTTGCACAACCAGCTTCGCGCCCAGGCGGGATTGATGAGACAAAGCCCACATTCGCGATGTCGGATGTGACCAATCCATCACGAGTTGTACCACCGGAAGCAAAAGAAAGCCGCCCGGCTCCGACTCCAGCACCTGCTTCCGAATCGGATGATGATCCAGAAACCGCCACTGACGTTGGGCTGGTCGTTGCACTCTCGGCTCTCGCTCTCGTTGGACTTGCGGTTCTCGCCACGTTGTTCCCTTTTGGCAGATTCATCGCTGGGACGATTGCCGGATTGGGGCTTTTGGGTGGGCTCGCATCGCTTGGGGCCGAGGGTCGTGCGAAAGCAGCCGGCGGACTTGCCGCAGGGCTGCACTTCCTCCTGCTTGCAGTGGTGCTGCTGGCGCCTTCGTGGTTGGGACTCGGTCCTTGGCGGGGAGATATCATTGAGGATGGCCCGCCAGCACCAGTAGCGTTTTCTCATGCGAACCAGCGCACTTCCATCGCCGATTGGGTGGATGCTTCGACTGCCTCGTGGCAGTTTAAGGACGTCCGTGTGACAGTTCGTTCGGCAATTGTTGGCCCAATTGATCTAGTCGGCCCGAAGGGAGCCAAGCGCACCAGCAAGGAGCAATATCTCCAACTGACGTTGCTCGTGACGAATATCGGGGTCGAACGCCCACTCGAACTTACTGGCTGGGCGGTCGCCCAGGGTACTGAGCTGGTTCAGCTAACTGACTCGGCAGGAAGAACACTTAAACCTGCAACCTTCGAGGAAGGTTGGCTTCCGGATTCGCCCCCCAGCAAACCCGTCGGGAAACTCTTTCCCAACCACAAGTCGGAAGTGCGACTGATCTTCTCAGCACCACAACCCAGGATCGATTTCCTCCGACTGGTTCTGCCCGGAACCATGTTTGGATTTGAGGAAATGGTCAAGTTCCAAATCAGCGTTGGGTCATTGATCCAGATGGCCCCACAGAAGAAATAAGGGAGGCTTACGTGTCTCGGAAATACTCTCGTCGGGGATTCACTTTAATTGAGTTGCTCGTGGTGATCTCGATCATCTCGATCTTGATCGGGATGTTGTTGCCGGCAGTTCAAAAGGCGCGGGAAGCTGCTGCACGAATCAGTTGCACGAACAACCTCAAACAAATCGGGTTGGCGATGCACAACTATGCGTTCGATTTTGAGCGGTTTCCACCATCCCGTCAGGCTGAGGGACTCGCAACGTGGGCGGTGCTGATTCTCCCCTACCTGGAGCAGAGCAACCTCTACAACCAATGGAACATTGGGCTGCCGTACTTTCAGCAGAACAACATCGCACGGATGAGCCCGGTGAAAGGATACTTCTGCCCATCGCGTCGAAGCGCTGCGGATGCCCCAAATGCCAGCATCTCCGGTGATTTCCCACCTACCACGGGAGGCACAGCAACAAACATCCCTGGTGCACTCGGAGACTATGCCGTTGTCATCGATCCCTCAGGTACGGATGAACCATCGGTGACCACTCCCAGTCTGTCCGGGTCGTTCCAGATCGGCATGGGCTATTCACTCCTTAGCTTCACGGACGGGTTGAGCAACACTCTGCTTGTTGGAGACAAACAGGTTCCAGTTGCAAGTCCTGGTGTCGGATGGTGGGATTGTTCGACCTACGATGGCGAATACATTCAGTGTTCGAGTCGGGCTGCCTCGGTTGCATTCCCCTTAACTGTCAACCCACAGGATACCGGGTGGAAGTTCGGTAGTCGGCATACGAGTATGGTAATGTTTTGCTTCGGAGATGGTCACGTTCAGGGACTGCCCGCGACAATTAGCCCGCTCACTCTCCAATTGCTCGGCACGCGCAACGATGGAGAGGTTATTCCGCCGTACTGACTGAGCGATCGCCCTCACCCAATCAAGTTTTCACGTCCTCGCGCGGCCTGGCGAGAAGAACTACCAGTCGTTCGACTTGCACCCGCTCCGGGAGCGGGTTACCACCCTTGAGCCCCAGGTTAATCTCAGCAAGCCACTCGGACAGCTTTTCCAGGCGGCGTCTCCCCAAGTGTCGCAATTGCTTCTCGAAGTCCACTCGGATATTCCCCCACTTCATCACCTGAGCGACATCCATTGCCGGCCCCAATGGCATTCCCATACTTGTCAACCGACCAACATTTGCCAGCTTGCGAAGTTGAAATGAAAGTGGAGCGAGAACGCCCATCGGGTCTTCGCCATCGGCGAAAAGTTGTTCGAGAATGCTGAGCGCCTCAGCCGGATTTCCTTCCCCAATGGCAGACATTATCCGAAAGACGTCTGTCGACTTGCTCCGACCCACCAGCCTATCGACATCCCCAGCCGTTATGCTTGATTTGACGCTGATGGCACTGGCCACCTTGGCAAGTTCCTGATCTAGCAAGCCCATCGAGTGGCCGACCCGTTCCACAAGCAGTTCTGCCGCTTCCTGAGTGAGCTTTTTCTTGTGGTGCGTTTTGGCCCATGCAACACACCACGCGGGAAGGTGGTCGGAACGAAGAGCTTTGCAGGCGATTTTCGCAGCGTCCGGGAGTGCTTTGGCGAGTTTTGTCGTTTCGGGAAAAGTCTTTACCTCCAGGAACAACACGCCAACAGAACTGGGTTTGGTGATGTACTGCTCAAGGGTCGGTCGATGGTTGGTCACGAAGTTATCGGCATTCTCCACCACAACGACACGGCACGGAGCAAGGAAAGGAAGCGTGTCGAGATCGTTCCGCACAGTCGGAAAATCGAGCTTGTCTCCGGCATAGATCGATACCGCGAAATCAGGATCGGCATCGCCAAGAATGAGTTTGAGGAGTTTTTCGCGCGCGTGTCGTTTGAGAAAATCCTCATCCCCGAACAGCGCGTAAACAGGATGACGATTCAGTTTGGTGGCAAGGTCGAGGAGTTGAAGTGCATCCATACAAGCCTCTCGGAGCAACAATTACCGTGGCAGTTGTCGGTACTCATCCACCAGCCCGCGAG
>DASZJS010000208.1:0-7379 GCA_035947935.1 Gemmata sp.
CCGATCGAGATTTGAAGCAGCTTGCACCATGCATTACCTGCCCCATTGCTACATTCCCGGACGCCCTACCTACCCTGATCGCGAACTTTCCACCTGGCCCGGTACTCTACACCGGCGGACTGGAAAATCATCCCAACATCATCGCTCAGCTTGCCTCGAAACGCCCACTCTGGGGTAACTTGCCAGTTGTCTTGGATCGCGTTCGCGATCCTCACTTCATCCAGACCATCCGAAAAGCCGATGAATCGACTCCCAAGGTCATCCCTCCTGGCGTTCCTTCCCCCAGCAGGGGTCGCTGGCTCCGAAAACCGCTCCGATCGTCCGGTGGACACGGAATTCGTTTTGCTAAGACCAATGAGGGCGCATCACCGAGCCATTATTTCCAAGAGTTCATCGATGGCCCATCCCTGTCGGCACTCTACGTCAGCACTGGGGATGAAGCCGATGGTGACAACCAGACTCAGTTACTTGGCATCGCGGAACAACTGATCGGCCAGCCGTGGCTGCACGCTCGTCCATTCGCCTACTGTGGTAATATCGGCCCAATTACGTTACCTCGACCTGTCGAAGTCGCTATCGGAGGTTCCGGGCTGGCATTGAGCCATGCAACGGGCCTTCGTGGCCTGTGGGGTCTGGATTTCATCCTGAACGGCGATGCCGCTTACCCGGTGGAAGTGAATCCACGGTACACCGCGGCGATCGAAGTGCTGGAACTGGGAGCGAAGTTCCGAAGCCTTATGTTGCATCACGATTGCTTCACTCACTCTCGCTCCTTGCTGAAGAAATACCCGAGATGTTCCACAACTCAGGTCGGCAAGGCGATCTACTATGCACCACACCACATCGTATTTCCAATATCGGGCGACTGGGACAAAGACCTTGATGTCGCTTTCGATCCCTGGCGTGTGCCGAATTTTGCTGATATACCCGAACCGCGGACGGTGATTGAGATTGGTTCCCCAGTTCTCACACTGTTTGCAGTGGGTTCTTCAACCGCGGAGTGCCTGAAAGGGCTACAATCACGCGCAGCGGAACTCGATCACCTGTTCGCCGAGGCCACTCAATGACACTCAACGAACGTGCGAACCACGTTGCGGATTCACTCGAACGCGATGCGGAGCAACTCCGGGTGCATGTGTCCCGCGTTGCTGGTGCCCGCATCATTGACTGCGGTGGGGCCGTTCCCGGAAGCCTGGGTGCCGGGCTTGCGATGGCTCGCGCTACACTCGCCGATCTGGGAGACGTCTGTTATGTCCCCTATCCGCTCGCAGACGTTGGTGGACCGGCCGTCCAGGTGATGACGGACGACCCCGTCCGAGCCTGTCTGGCATCGCAATATGCCGGGTGGCAAATCTCTGTTGGGAAATACTTCGCGATGGGCTCCGGGCCAATGCGAGCGATTGCAGCTCGCGAGGAGTTGTTCAGGCACATTCCCGGGAAAGAGGAATCGCGGGTTGCGGTCGGTGTTCTGGAGACGCGGAAGCACCCCACTGAGGAAGTAATCGCGGCGATCGTGGCCAAACTCCCTCCCGTCGCCGAACAACTCACTTTGCTGGTCGCCCCCGCTTCCAGCATCGCGGGAACAACGCAGGTTGTTGCTCGCACAGTCGAAACCGCGCTTCACAAGTTACACGAACTCAAGTTCGATGTCTCACAGGTCATCTCGGGGTATGGTGTCGCCCCCTTGCCACCAGTGGCTGCAGATGAACTCCATGGGATCGGGCGAACTAACGATGCGATCTTGTATGGGGGAAAAGTGACGCTCTGGGTTCGAACAGACGATGAAGTCATCGCCAGTGTTGGCCCAAAGGTGCCCTCGAACTCCTCAAAGGACCACGGAGCGCTTTTTGCCGAGCTGTTCGCCCGTTACGGAGATTTCTACAAGATCGACCCGCTTCTGTTTTCGCCCGCGGAAGTTGAGTTCCGCAATCTGAAAACAGGCACCTGCCACCGGTTCGGCAAGGTCGAACCTGGACTAGTACGAAAGTCGTTTGGGCTGGCATAATAGGGAAAACCAGTGAGGCATCTATCATGAGCGTCCTGACTCGCAATTCATTGTTGACACCGGAAGAGTTTGAATCACTGCCGAATTCTCGCGGGATCGAATTGATCGATGGTAGTTTGCAGGAGAAGGGGATGGGTACGGAATCCGGGTCGATCAATACCCGAATTGCACATTTTTTATGGTCGGTAGTCCTTCCCGCCCGACTGGGTGAAGTCATTGATGGGAATGGGATGTATCGCTGTTTCCCAAGCCACCCGAGTCGAGTGCGGAAGCCAGATGTATCGTTCATCCGTCGCGACCGTCTTCCCGATGGGCGCGTCCCTCGGGGAATTACCAATTTGCGACCTGACCTTGCTGTCGAGGCCATATCTCCCGGAGACTACTATTACGAGGTGGATGAAAAGATCGCGGATTATTTTGATGCAGGGATACCCCTCATCTGGATCGTCAGCCCGCAAACCCGGACGGTCATGGTTTATCGACCCGATGGCACCGTCCAACGACTGCGCGATACCGACGACCTCACGGCCGAACCGGTCATCGTTGGTTTTCGTGTGCGAGTTGCCGATCTGTTCCCAAATCCCCCCGAATCGGTTGCTGACGAAACCACTTCAGTCCCACAAGCCCCACCCACCTGATGCGACTTGCCATTCTCTCAGGAGGTACGGGTTGGCATGTCCAGGATCTGATCCGGGCAGCGGGCGAACTCGGACACATCGCTGAAGCAGTTGATTTCCGCACATTGGCCACAGGGGTGGAGATGACCCCTGCCCCGCTTGCTGGGTTCGATGCAGCAATTGTCCGCACGGTTCCTGCGGGGTCACTGGAGCAGGTGATCTTTCGCATGGATATACTCCATGCCGCTACAACCCACGGGCTTCCCGTCCTGAATCCTCCTCGCGCAGTTGAGACGTGTGTGGACAAATACCTCACCAACGTCCGGCTCGCGGCGGCCGGTTTACCCACACCTCCGACTCACGTTGCGCAACAGGCCGATGATGCGTTCGCGGCGTTCGACCGGCTCGGTCGCGATGTCGTCATCAAGCCGGTGTTTGGTGCTGAGGGGCGGGGGATGCAGCGAATCTCGGATCGCGAGTTGGCTTGGCGAACCTTTCGTGTTTTGGAACAAACCGGCCAGTTGATCTACCAGCAGAAGTTCATTCCGCATCCGGGATATGACCTTCGCGTTCTGGTAATCGGTGGAAAAGTACTGGCTGCAATGCAACGCCGTGCGGCTAATGATTGGCGAACGAATGTCGCCCAGGGTGGCACTACTCAACGGGTCGATTTGTCGCCGCGAGAAGCCGTACTCGCTGTACATGCAGCCGAGGCTGTAGGTTGTCCTATAGCCGGGGTCGATTTACTTCCCGGGCCTGGCGGTGAGTTGTTCGTAATTGAAGTCAATGCGGTCCCCGGCTGGCGCGCTCTGGCCCCAACTTGTGGGATCGATGTGGCTGCCTCGATCGTGCGGTTCCTCGAAAAGGGATATCAGAGGTGACGATTCGATTCACGATGAGTGAGCTTGTCCAAACCGCCTGTATCTGGGAGGTCACCGCTAGGAAAGTTGGGAATGTCCATCGCTATGCAGATTTCAAACAGACAAGCTATCTCGACTTCGTTCTCAGCGCTGGGATGATCGCCTCACATTTCGACGATCGGGATCCATATCAGGTGGGCCTTACTATCAATCTCGCGGTGAGAGCCACAACGGAAGCAATTGGGCAAAACACCAATCTCGGGATCATACTGCTCCTGGCTCCCCTTTGTGCGATGGAGAAGACATCACTTCTTCGACCGGGTGTGGAGCGCGTTCTCACCAACCTCACACAGAGCGATGCAAAACTCGTTTTTGAAGCCATCCGTCTCGCAAAACCTGGAGGTCTAGGCGATGCTGCCGAGCAAGATGTTCGACACGAGCCTACCATCACGCTGCTAGAAGCAATGAAGCTTGCGACTGATCGCGACATGATTGCCCGGCAATATGCCAATGGTTTCGCCGATGTGTTCGATTTCGGCTTGCCGACTTTCCTGGATGGGTTCGAACAGTTCGGTTGCATCGAAGCAGCAATTATCGATTTGCAATTCAGATGGCTGGCAAAATACCCCGATTCACTCATCGCTCGCAAGAATGGGCAGGTGGTTGCAGACGATGTGCGCGAACGGGCATCGGAAGTGATGAAGCTCGGTGGGCTCATAACACCCGATGGCCGACGGGCAGGAACCCAACTTGACCAGTATCTCCGAAGCGACGGGAATAAGCTGAACCCAGGCACGACCGCCGACCTGATCGCAGCTTGTTTGTTTGTGGCATTGCGAGAGAATAAGGTAGTGCCCTCTACCCGATTCCCATGGGAAGTCGAGGACTGGCTGTAATCATGGCTAACGAGCGATTCAAGGTTCGCGTCACCAAGGACCATCTGGTCTTTTGCTGCGGACATTTCATCAGTTACCAAGGTCATCAGTGCGAGCGATTGCATGGCCACAACTATCGAGCAGCTGTGGAAGTGGAAGGTGGTCTTCAGGGCGATTATTACGTCTTCGACTTCATCGCGCTGAAACATCGGACGAAAGAAATCACCGATGAACTCGACCACCACATGCTCCTGGCCACTCGCAACCCAGTGATCGCAGTCGAAGAGAATCCCACTAATGTCCGGGTGCGCTATCAGGAGCGGGAATGGGTGTTCCCGCGCGGAGATTGCGTCTTACTGCCGATTGAGAATACAACCGCTGAGTTGCTCGCCCGCTACATCGCAACCCGGTTGGTGGATGTGCTTCGTCGGGAGGAAGGATTTGTTCCGGAGGTGCTGCGTGTGGAAGTTGAAGAAGCACCCGGGCAAAGCGCAACTGTGGAATGGCGGACCGGCTAATCTCTTTTTGAATCGGTTCTCCGGAGCATCGACACATGCCAGAAATTGCGGTTGTTAATGCCGACTCGCACCAGGACTCTTCCAGGCACATACTCGTCGTTGGAGCAGGGGTAAGCGGTCTCACTACTGCCTTGTGCTTGCGACGCGAAAGGATGAAAGTGACTGTTGTCGCCGAGAAGTTCGCTCCCCACATCACCTCTGTCGTTGCGGGGGCTTTGTGGGAGTGGCCCCCGGCTGTCTGCGGGTATCACCAGGATCAGGTTTCGCTGACACGAGCGAAGAGATGGTCCAAAACCTCCTACGACACTTTCGCCGAACTCGCCGGGAATTCGGAAACCGGCGTCTTCATGCGGACTGCGACATTCTATCTTCGACGCCCTGTAGAGGAGGATTGCCAGCACTTCCAGAAGATGAACGAACTGAAGGATCAAGTCCGTGACTTCGTTCACGATTCCTCACTGATTACCCGCAACAGTGTGAATCCCCAAAGCGGTGTACGCGATGCCTACTCACATCTCACACCTTTGGTCGATACAGATGCCTACATGACTTGGCTGCTTGGCGAAGTCCACCGGGCAGGATGCCGTGTGATTCAGCAGAGATTCACAGGTATTCTTCGGGAACAAGAAGAGGCGTTAAAAAGGCATTTCGAGGTCGATGCCATTGTGAATTGTGCTGGTCTGGGTTCGTCGGAACTCGCGAATGACTCGATGTATCCACTCCGTGGCGCACTGGTTCGCATACTGAACGATGGGAAGCGGTTTCCCCGAATTACCCAGGCTCATTGTGTTGCTCACGAAGGAGATGCCAACGAGCCGGGTTTCATTTTCATCGTCCCACGCGGCAACGACATGCTCGTTCTGGGTGGCCTCGCGGAGCCCGACCAATGGGGATTGGATATCGGGCTCCACAACTACGACCCCATCCGGAAGATGTATCAGCGTTGCATCGACTTCCTACCGATCCTCAAGAACGCGGAACTCGATCCGACCGAGCCTGTGCGTGTGGGATTGCGCCCGTTGCGTCGGCAGAATGTACGCCTGGAGAGAGAATCCGGCACGAACATTATCCACAACTTCGGTCATGGTGGATCGGGTGTCACATTCTCGTGGGGGTGTGCTCAAGAGGTGGTCGAAATCGTTCAAAGCTTACTCACCACGCCAGAAAACTAACGGGTGTCATCCCATCTTCTCGTTAAACCCCTTGAGATCACTGAGCATCTTATTCCCGAGTTCGGGGTTGCTCATGTAAATGAACGCGGCATAGCCACACAGCCGGGCCAGTGTTTCTCCTTCCTGGAGTGCTTTGCCCGTCTTCAGTTTGTGGATCGCGGAACGCAATTGTCTGCGAAGCTTTCGCGGCGAGCGCGGATCACCATCGCCATTCACTACCAAGCCCGTCACGCTCTGCCGACCACCAGTGCGGTGAATGCGTGTCTTCTCGTCCTTCACCTCGAATCCTTCAGCAGCAACGATCCGTCGGACGCATCCGAGTAATGCGCCGAGTCGCGGTTTACCTTTGTGTTCGGCCGGCAGACTGAAGGTCATGTCATCGGCATAACGCGTGTAACGCCAACCGAGTTTCTTCGCCAGCCCTTCCAGTCGACGATCGAGTCGCAGACATAGAGCATTCGTCAAGGCAGGGCTTGTGGGCGCACCTTGAGGGAGGCACCGCGGTCCGAGCGAGACGTAATAGGTCTTCCCCTCGACTTCCACAATTTCCCTTGGTGCTTCAGTACAGAGTAACGCGAGGAGTGTGCTGATGCTATCGCGATATCCCGCTCGACGAAACACCCCCTTCACTCTCTTCACAGTCACGCTTGGGAAGAACTCCTTGATGTCCATTTTGAGGAGAACTTTGGAGTTCACATGAACCGCGGCGTTACTCAAAATCGACCGGCCAACGAGGAATCCTTGCGCTGCTCCGTGGACGGGAAGTCGTTCAACGATGTGGTGCAGAATCCACCGTTGAGCCGCTTTCAGTCGCTTCTTGGGAGCCCAGATCGGTCGTTCGGTCCCATCGCGTTTGGGAATCGTGAATCGCACGTAATGCAAGCTCGTGGCAGCGTCGCGATGGTAGGCCATCCCACGAAGTTGGGGAATGGTTACCCCGAGTGCCTCGGAAAGTTGTGGCGGCGAATCCAGAGCGGGCAATTCGTTCTCGGCTGCTCGTTCCTCACTGTTCGGCGTGTCCCACTTGTCTTCCTTGCGCTCATCGTTCCAAAAAACTCCTTCTCCAATGTTAACGATGTGGTTCGCCTTGTAAGCAACCCACGTTTCACGCTTGAGTTTCTTCCGCTCCTCAGCTTCCTGCTTGAGTTGCTTCTTGTACTGATCCTTCTCGCGGTCGGACATCGCATCCGCATCCCGGCGAGTGACCAGAAAACCCCGTTCGCGGAGCTGGCCATCGATGTAAGCTTTGACGCCTCCCGCCTGGACGATCAGGCGCCAGAGTGCCATCGAGTCGGTGGTTGCGGTCGTGGTCATGGTGGCTCGCAAAAGACA
>DASZJS010000209.1:0-3931 GCA_035947935.1 Gemmata sp.
GGCGGATCTGAACCGTTGGGAAGTGTCCATGACCAGGATTGCCTCTGTGAGGAGCCGTATGAGTGCGAAAGTCTCACGTACGGTTCTGAAGACCAGCCGGGCGGGGGACCGCCCGGCTGAGTTTAACCTGACGGGAAGACAGTAAGGAAATGCTTCGCAGTTGTGCTATTCTATTGGAGGCAAACGAACTCTCGTTCGGCATAAAAGGCAGAACCAGATTCGCCTTGATCGAACCACTGCACATCGTTTTTTTGGGATAGATGCTCTCGTAAACAGATGAAAATCAGATTCGGACTGCATTTTTCCCCTTCATCGGTGCAACGTGTCCAGGAAGAAAATCAAACGCAAACCAAGAAAATCTGGCAACAAAGTGGTACTCATCCTCTGTGGCGCAGCGATGATTCTTGTCGTCTTCGGGGTTTTTATCTTTGTCCTTGTATCCCACAATAAAGATACCGCGATAACAAAAGATACCGTAACGGCAAAAGATGACTCAAATCCACCGATCGATGTTCGGGCGGGAGAGGTCGATTTCAGGGGTTTGGAAGAACTGGACCTTTCGATTTACGGCATTCCGCTTGCGCTCCTCGCACCGTCCGCGGCGAAGCAAAAGGATTATTATGTCGATGAGTTCCTCAGTAAGGATCACCGAACCTTCGTGGATATGAAGCCGAAGTTCGACGGGAGTGTCAGTATCTGTCATTACCCTGGCCAAAGCGTCGATATCGCCGGGGAGATTCAGAAAGCCAGATCCGGCGGCAATTGGAATAACAGTTTCAAAATCCTCGGTCAAAACGAGCGCGGTTTCTACTTTGAAAACACGTCCCAGCCGATCGAAATCTTGGAACCCCACGGGACAGTGAGAAAAGTAGGTGGCAAACCACATTGGCAAATCGAGATGTTCATTCCCGCCGGCGGGAGGATTTGGCAGATCAGTTGTTACGCCCAGCCTGAATTTTCCAAAAAGGAAGCGGATCGGCGCTGGGCTATTCTCCAGAAAATCCGCGTCTCTACCAAACCGCCGTTGCCGCCTCACCCACTGGGTAAGCCGCCGCCTAATTGGCCGGAGTACACGGCCCCGGAATTCCGCGGGTTCGTGCATGTGCCGAGTGTCCCTAACCCGGCCAAGGCGTTGAAAGCCGATTCCGGTGTGCCCTGGGCGTCGTCCTTCGATGCCTGGACGTTTACCTGGTGGATACCGCGATCGGATCAACGAATCGAAATCTACCGTCTCAAGCCGGAGCAATTACGAGAAATCCAAAAGGATCCGGAAACATTCCTCGATAAAGCGTCCGCGGATCTTTTGAAGATGGTCCTCAATGGCCAGAAGGGGACGTCAACGAACAAGCACGTGATGACCGAAGACAATAAATCCGTGCGGGATGTCGTCCTCAAAATTGAAAAGGGGATTGTTGTGTGTATGAGATTCATCCTGGACGGCGACCGACTTTTCTTCTTGGAAATATTAGGCGAAGAAATCAAGGGCGACGCCCAGGACGACGTCCAACTCTTCTTCAAGAGCTTTCTCATCCTACCCAAACGCTAAATTCTCCCGACGGGGCACCTGTTCAGTGCGGAGGAAGTCATTGAGGAGAAAGCCCGGCTGCGTCCCGAGGTTGTTGTTACCCGTCTTCCACGAGGAACTGTAACCCAACACTTGACACGTCCACCTGATTCGTTTCTCCTATGTGAACCCTGCATCAGGTGCCGGAACTATGGCGAAGGCAGTCGTGAAACGACCGAGCGTTTAGCGAGCAGTGGAGGGAGCGGCCGCGAAGCGGCGGCGCCCAAAACCTCAATCATTTCTGAGTGTTAATGGGGATGTGGGTGAAGCGGGTCATGCTGCTTCTTGTCCCTTTGGTACGTTCTCTTTACCAATCGCGTACACAGTATCGGGATCGCCCAACTTATTGATCGTCATCGCAAAAAAAGAAAGGGGCGGCGATCCACGCCACCCGCTTCCTTCCCTCCAAAACATTCTCAACCCGCATCTTCACCATGCCGTTTTCCACCATCATTCCGCGGACCGGGTTCAACTCGTGAGTGGTCGGCTCTTCCCGTGTAATCGCCTTTAGCCCGCTTCGGGTCTTCTTCCTGAAAAGCCTCGTTACTTCCTTCACCTTCTTTACCCGGTTCGGCCAAAGGAGTTGCCTGACCACCGAAAGTGGGCCATGTACTCATGCGCCTTAAGGCTGTTTGGCGAAGCTTTGCCGAACCAACCTGATAATAAGACCGACTAACGCTCCGACTAATGCAATAGCAGGGAAGGTTGGCGGAAATGCCATGCCCATAAAGATGAGGCTTCGCACGCCATTGAGAGCACCCGCGGTGCCGTTCTGTTCCTCTCCCCAGGGTTCGCTTGCTCCAAAAATACAACCGTAAACCGCTGCTAATAGGAAGCTGGTAGCGATTGCAGCTAGTGCGCCGATCCCCATTGCCTTAAACATGTCTGCCTCCAATCTGCCTGCATGAACAATTCTCCCAAAGCAAATGATGGGCCAATCGCTGGTGACGATCGATTGGTGTGCCAACTGGTTTGGCCAACTATGCAGTGATCAGTTCTTGGTCCGGCATACTTTGTGCAACACCATTAGTAGGGCTTCGCCTGATTGAGAGGATGTTATGAGGAACGTTACTATTCGCCGTTGCCCAACATGCCAGAATATCGGCGGCTACACCAACCAACTCGCTTCCAAGCTGCGAAGTGATCCGAACATCCGGGTCAATGTCGTAGACGGACGTAAGGGCGAGTTCACGGTCGAGGTGGATGGGCGGGGGATCAACAGCTATGACGGTGAGTCGCTACGAGATGCAAGCGACCTAGCTGCCGAAATTC
This sequence comes from Gemmata sp., assembly GCA_035947935.1. Taxonomy (GTDB): domain Bacteria; phylum Planctomycetota; class Planctomycetia; order Gemmatales; family Gemmataceae; genus Gemmata. Next base: position 2,837 of record DASZJS010000209.1, read on the forward strand.
GGGGAGCCCAGCCCGCGCCAGCAGGGTGAGGTGGACATCTGAAGTGAGCAGGCCGGGAAACCCCCGGCCTGTTTTCATTAGTGCGGTCGGCCCAGTGAGCACTAACCGTTCGCCCCTGAAAGCAATTCGGAGAGAAAATCGATGAGATGTGCCATTCATCTGGTTGTCCTGTCTGTTGGCGTTTTGGGTCTCGGATTGCTCGTCCCCTGGACCGTCTCGGCTGATCCCCCACTCTTCAAGTTGGATACTCCCAGCCAACTCATGAAGGTTTCGGTGCCACATCGCCCAAATGCGATCGTCTGGTCGCCGGACGGCGCTTACATCGCTACCGGGGCCTGGGGCTGGTGGAGGGCGGGGGAAAAGGCCAGCCTCAGCGAGATCTACGTCATCGATGTCCGCCGGGAATCTGTCAAGACAACCCTCAAGGTTCCTTCCTCCTTTCCCGGTCCCGGGCTGGTCTTCTCGCCGGACGGGAAGTGGCTGGCCATCGGCACGCCGACAAAGGCCGGCGACGAAACCAGCGAACTCGCCATATTCGATGTTCCTGCTTTTACGCGGAAGTTCACCGCCAAACCCAGCGGAGCGAAAGTGGGTTTTGTCGACCTCACCTGGAGTGCGGACGGCAAGGCCCTTTACGCGGTCGAAGGCTCGGACGAAGAAAAGAGCCAGGTTCGTCGTTGGGCCATGCCGGACTTCACCGAGCAGCCGGCGATTCGTGTTCTGAATTCAGGAAGGTGTTTGGCGCTGGCCGTGTCTGCGGACGGCAAAGCACTGGCGGTCGCGGAGTATAAGGGGTTGCTCCGATTATTCGACCTGCCGAGCGGAACCGAGCGGACCTCTTTTCTGATCGGCGGTGTGGATCTCGGCTGGCGTCTTGCCTTTGCGGAAGATGGAAAGGAGATCGCGCTGTTCGACCAAGGTCGGACGTTCTGGTTCGACACGGCAACGGGCAAGGCTACCAAGCTGAAGTTGGCCCGTGTCGCCATTCAACCGTCAGGATTGAGTGACCAGTGGTGTTCCCGTTATGCCATTTCACCCGACGGCCGCAAGCAAGTTCGGGGGGAAGAACGACACCCGACCCTTGTATTTGAGAAA
>DASZJS010000210.1:0-1930 GCA_035947935.1 Gemmata sp.
TTCCATCCGGCCCGGTGATTCCGGAGGGTTCCACATGGCCCGGAGAGACATCGAGCCGAGTCCAAAGCTGTACTTCGGCTCCAGCGATCGGTTCCTTGGTTTCAGCATCCAGAACGACAACCGGAACGGTTGGTGTGGGGTGCAGCATATGGCACCCCGTAATGGCGGGCAGCAAGAAGATCGGGCCGAAAAAAATCCGGGTTAGCAGACTGCCCTGCACTGTCCACCCCCTGCGCCTTCGCCGCGGCCGGAAACCCCTCCCTACCGGCGACGCAGCGATTTACCGCATCGCCTCCACCCCGTCAACACAGAACTGAGAGGCAAACTGACGATGATGGAGGAAGATGGGGAAGCCAAGCAGCTAAACTGGGAACAGAGGGAATAACGTCAACGCTGCACTTTTGTGGCATCCACGACCGTCATCGAATCGTATCCCTCGGGCCAGCGGGACTGGAATTCGGTTTGGCCGACGAACTCATCCGGCCCAAGACGGGCCTTCCAGTCCTTTTTCGTCTTATCGCTCGAATCGCTGTACACCTTCACGAGATACTTGCCTCCGGGTAGCACGGGCTTACGAGTTGCCCACAACTTCGCTCGTTCTGATCCTGGTTCCGCGAGCAGCGTGAGCGTGTGCTGCCATTGTTTCCCCTTTCCCCAGACGACGCGATCCGAGGTCGCGATCGGTTCCTTCTCCCAGGCTCCGGCTTTCGCGTCCCAGGCGTAGAGATCCACTTGCAATAACTTGTCTCCCCAGGCATCCGGGGTGGGTGCCAGTTTCAGCCAGATATCTGTTCCGAATTGCTTGGGGCCAGCGTCGGGTTTCGGCAGATCGGCAGCCTTCACGTATTTCCCGGTCTCGATCGCAACAACATCCTCGATCCATGCTCGGAATGCCTTGTATCCCTGATCCCCCACGACGAACTTGATCCCGCCACCGTGCTTCACGTTGCCCAGCGGCTTCGTCAGAAGCAGACTCTTCTCCGGATTGTCCAAATCGATCAACTTGCTTGCGAGGAGATACTCCATTGTTGCCTCGGGTCCGGCTTTCTTGAACCACGCGACACGCGCTCCGTTCTCCTTCACCAGTTTGTCGTTTTGTGGGGAGCCCTCGGTGTGGCAGTTCATGCAGCGGAACCGCATCGGCCAGATATTTGTCTCGAACGATTCCACCATCCTGTCCTTCCGTGCGTGTCGTACCACCTCGACGGATTTCACGGTCAGCGTGGGGAGTTTGTCCGGCTTGGGAGCGTCCCGCAACGCCGGGTCGGCAGCGCATGCCTTCACCCATGCGGCGAATGCCTCGTACTCCGCTTTCTGTTGCTTGGCGGTAATCAACCCGGCCCCCTTGGGATCATCCGCGCCGCGGTTGATGAGCTTGAGGATTTTGGAATTCTCGGGTTTCTCCAGGTCGATCAAACCTTGCTCGCGAAGGGCCAGGAAGGTGTCTTTGGCCGAGGGCAGGATGTAATCCTTGAGATCCACTGCCGCGAGGTGGCAACGGGTGCAGCTCGATGGATTCGGGGATTTGAAGATGGGAACGATCCGTTCCTCGAACACCTTCGCGGCATCATCGGCCCGGACGGTCGGAGCAAACCCCAGAACTATAGCCGCAGATGCAAGGGTAATGAGGGCGGGTTTCATGCGTTGCTCCCGTTCGACTGGCTTTGGTTTGGGTGTGTATGGAACCAAGTCAAAGGCCTGGGCTTTCTTGCGAACGGTGTTAGTCTACTGCATCAATACTCTGCGTGGTTTGGAAAGAGTGCCCACGTGGGCAGACTGTCGGCAGTTCAAAAGTGTTGAGTTGAGGGTATCAGTAGCGTCTGCCAGTGTTGTTGGGGTTGTCAATAATCTCACAAGATTGCGATGATGCGTTTTGGCACTGTAACATGGCGTTTCCCATCCCAATCACAGATTCAGACACCAGTCTCTG
>DASZJS010000211.1:0-2371 GCA_035947935.1 Gemmata sp.
GCCGAGGTGCTCCAAAACATCTTCGAACCGTTCTTCACGAGAAGTCGGACTGGGAAAGGAACCGGTTTGGGGTTATTCATCAGCCACCAGATCATCGACCAGCACGGTGGGGTGATCGAGGCAAGTAGCCCTGGATCGGGACTCGGGAGTACGTTCACCGTCCGAGTGCCGTTAACCGAAATTAGGGGCCAGGAAGGCCCGGAACCAGTGATTGTTCAGTTCCCCGGGGCAAAAGTTGCAGCGTAGCAGGCGAGATCGGATGAGTTTCGCTCAGCCGTTTAACGAATTTCGCCGGGCGATGAATGAAGTTCGGTGACGAGAGGGAGAAGGCGAGTGGCGACGACACCGGCACATAACCGGCTACGAATCCTGTTTGTGGACGATGAAGCCCACTTGCGGGAATTCATGCGGACCGAACTGCCCCGGCTGGGGCACGACGTGACCGTATGTCCGGATAGCAAGACGGGGATCGAAGCGGTCAAGAAAGGCATCTTCGATGCCGCGATCCTCGATTTGCGGATGGAACACGAGAAGGCTGGTCTTCAGGTACTTGCTGTACTCAAGCAAATGTCGCCGGATACCGAAGCCGTCATCATGACTGGCTACGGAAGTACCGAAACGGCCGTCGAAGCGCTGCGTCTGGGAGCGTTCGATTACCTGACCAAGCCCTGCAAGCTCACCGACATCGAAGCACTTCTTCTCCGCATCCAGGAAAAACGGCGGCTCAAGCACAAGACGGCTGCTCTGGAGTCACGGGTATTGATCGCTGAAGGACCGGCTGGGATGGTGGGAACCAGCCCGGCGATGCTTCCGGTTCAGCAGTTCATCGACCGAATTGGCCCCAGCGATGGCCGCGTGCTGATTACCGGCGAAACGGGAACGGGCAAGGAAGTTGTTGCCCGAGCTCTCTTCGCAACGAGCAAGCGGGCGGACATGCCCTTTATCCCGGTGAATTGTGGATCGCTGATTCAAAATCTGGCGGAAAGTCAGTTGTTTGGCCACAAGAAGGGGGCGTTCACGGGTGCCGATCGGGACCACAAGGGATTCTTCGAGGTGGCGAATGGCGGGACGGTGTTCCTCGATGAACTGGGAGAGCTGGACAAAAACATTCAGGTGAAGTTACTGCGGTTTTTGGAGTCGGGTGAAATCCAGCGGCTCGGAGACAGTCACCCGATCACGGTGGATGTCCGGGTGATTTGTGCCACGCATCGCGATCTGCAACAGATGATCGCGGATGGGCAATTCCGGGAGGATTTGCTCTATCGCCTCAATATGTTCCACGTTCATCTGCCCCCCTTGCGAGATCGCAGGGCAGACATTCCGGATTTGGCCCGACACCTGTTGGCCCGTGCCGCCAAGCGTCCGGTCGAGGCAGTTGCGGACCTGTTGACTCCCGAAGCGATGGCAGTGATGTATGCCCACAACTTCAAGGGGAACGTGCGCGAACTGGCGAACGCGATGGAATATGCCTGGATCGTATCGGGTGGGCAGCACATCACCGCGGAGCATCTGCCGCACGAGATGCGGAATCCGCCTCTAGCCGGGCGAATCGGCCATGCCCAACAACCAATGCCTCAGACAGCAGCGGACGCCAACGCTCATCTCGTTGAACAAGTTCTTCCCTCTTCGGGAGCTTCGACGATCCCATTCCCAAGTTCGCCATTTTCGGGCTCGCAGTTTCCGGGTCTTCCGGCCACGTCTTCGCCAGGGCCGAACGTAGCGAGTGCGGCCGGAGTGAAGTCGCTGGCCGATGTCGAGATGGAGTACATCTTGCAGGTGTACGCCAAGAACAGCTTGAACAAACAGGCAACCGCGACCGAACTCGGAATCAGCCTCAAGACGCTCTACAACAAGCTACACAAGTACGAAGAAGAGAGAAGAATGCGAGCGGGGTAAGGGTGTTCACTGCTTTGCCAAAAGTAGATCAATCGCCCAGCAACCTCGAATATGGTCTCCAGGTTGTCGGCAGTGATTGAGGATGTTCTCGTTGTCGCAACCAGCGTCTTGAAGAGCATCAGCCAGGATGGGCATTCGGTCAAAGGCTTTCTCTTCGTAGATGCCGTTGGCGAGAGCGAGGACGGTGGATGTGAGCCAAGACGAGTTGATGGTGATGGGTCGGAAGGGGTTGCCGAAGACACAGCGGGCCAATCTCGCCTGTTCTGGGCACGCCTGCCATTGGTTTCCTGCTTGATACTTTTCTGGATTAGTTGCTGATCGAGTCAACCAAGCGATATACCCAGGCACTACTTTTGAGCCAAGCAGCGACCCTATGTACAAATGAAGAATGTAATCCGGTGTGTTTTCAGGAGGATCTCCTTCAGCATAGCGGTTCTTATCTAACTCGGATTGTCTCACGAGCCGGTCGGCCCGA
>DASZJS010000212.1:0-1563 GCA_035947935.1 Gemmata sp.
CCTGGATTGCGAGCCGGATGGCAGTGCGAATTTCCACTCGCGGCTTCTCCAGCAGAACCTTACCGACATCCGTACCTGAGACATATTCCATCACAAAGTAGAGAAGGCCACCGGCTTCCCCGGCTCCATGGAAGGTGACAATGTTCGGGTGGTTGAATCGGCCGAGTGTCTCGGCTTCACGTAGGAACCGGGTTGTGATCTGCGGATTGCCGATCTGTGTGGGGTGGACTGTCTTTACTGCCACCTCGTGGCCATCCGCTTGCCGCCGGGCAAGGTAGACGATTCCCATATTCCCGCGACCAAGCTCGCGGATCAGTTGATAACCGGGCAATTGCGGCTCACCCCGCGGAAAAAGAATCGAAGCACTGAGTTCCACTTCGGTGATTGGAGCCAGAGGCGATGCAGTTGCCGGAGAGTCATACTGGTCCAATCCGGGGAGGCGAACATCGGTTTGCGTGTCACTGGCATCCCCAGACAGGGGAGGTAGGTTTTCAAGTGGCTGCTCGACCCGGACGAGGATGCGCGTGTGACCAGCGCGGATCTCATCCCGATCGGCCAGATCGATCACCTCGACCTTCCGACCGTTCACGAATGTCCCGTTCCGGCTGCTCATATCGGTGAGTCGGCAACGCGGTGGGTTGACTTCGATGAGAAAGTGAACGCGCGAGAAGAATGGGTCGTCCTCAGGGAAGCGGCAATGGGCGTTCGGGGAGCGGCCAACGAGGAACACATCGTGTCCCTCGAACTTGAAAACCTGGCCCGCGAGCGGACCAGCGGTTATGGTGAACACAATCCGCATCGGCAAGTCTTGAGCATGTGATAGGAAGGCTTTGTGTGTATCATCCGTCGCTTCAAGCTGAGTGTCAACCGAACGGGTTCGAGAGAGAAGCACTTTAGTATTCGTCGCTTACGCCAGCAGTCCCTTCATCACGTTTCCATGCACATCCGTCAGCCGGTAGTCGCGACCCTGGAAGCGGAATGTCAGTTTTGTGTGATCGATGCCCAGCAGGTGCAACACAGTCGCCTGGAAATCGTGAACGTGAACGGCATCTTTTGCCGGCGCGAAGCCGAAGTCGTCTGACTCGCCGTAGCTCGTTCCCTTTTTCACTCCGCCGCCTGTCATCCAGATCGTAAAGACATACGGATGATAGTCCCGGCCCCAGCTCTTCACGTCCTTGATGTCGCCCTGCAAGAACGGGGTGCGGCCAAACTCCCCACCCCAGATCACCAGCGTGTCATCGAGTAGCCCCAGCCGCTTCAGGTCACGTACCAACGCCGCGGATGGTCCATCGGTGTCGGTGCATTGCACTTTCAGTTGCGTGTTCAGATTCCGGTGCTGGTCCCACCCAGCGTGCAGAAGTTGTACAAAGCGTGTCCCTCGCTCAATCAATCTCCGTGCCATCAAACAGTTATACGCAAACGATCCCTGTTTCTTCACGTCCGGGCCATAGCTCTCCAGCACGACAAGCGGTTCCTTGCTGAAATCGGTTAACTCGGGCACGCTCATCTGCATCCGATAGGCCATCTCGTATTGTGCAATGCGCGTTGAAGTTTCGGCATCGC
>DASZJS010000213.1:0-4133 GCA_035947935.1 Gemmata sp.
AGTCGCGGAACATCAGACCGGCCACAACTCGGGAGTGTTGCACTCTGGCATCTACTACAAGCCTGGCTCATTGAAGGCGGTTAACTGTCGAGCCGGGAAGAAGGCGATGGAGGCGTTTTGCGCTGCCGAGGGTATCGCTCACGAAATCTGCGGGAAAGTGATCGTCGCGGTTACCGATGATGATCTGCCGGCTCTCCACCGGATCTACGAGCGCGGTTTAGCGAACGGCGTGGAATGTCGCCTTATCGACAAGGCACGCCTCACCGAACTGGAACCGCATGCCGCAGGGGTGAAGGGCATCCACGTCCCCGAAACCGGCATCGTCAACTATCGGCAAGTTTGCGAGCGTCTTGCGGAGAAGGTCCGCCAGCGCGGTGGTGCGGTTGTGTTTGGTGCGAAGGTAACGGCCGTGAGACACCACTCCGATGGAATCACCGCCATCACACCCGTTGGGGAGTTCACAGCACGCCAACTGGTGAACTGTGCCGGTCTGCATTCCGATCGTGTTGCCCGGCTCACAGGCCGCGATCCAGGGGCCAAAATCGTCCCATTCCGCGGTGAATATTTCGCGCTGAAGCCCGCTGCCTACCGGCTGTGCCGGAATCTCATCTACCCAACCCCAGATCCACAGTTCCCGTTCCTCGGCGTTCACTTCACGCGCATGATCGATGGATCGGTCGAGTGCGGTCCCAATGCGGTGCTGGCGTTCGGTCGTGAAGCGTATCGGTTCTTCGCGATGAACCCCCGCGACCTGCTTGAAACTCTGACATATGGCGGCTTCATCCGTATGGCCTCGAAGCACTGGCGGATGGGGCTCGGTGAGATGTGGCGGTCGCTCAACAAGGCAGCGTTCGTACGCGCTCTCCAGCGACTCGTGCCGGACGTGCAGGCGACCGACCTGATGCCGGTGCCAGCTGGCATCCGCGCTCAGGCTATCGCGCCCGATGGTGGTCTGGTGGATGATTTTCTCATTCAGGAAGCCGACCGGGTGGTGAATGTGTGCAATGCACCATCGCCGGCGGCCACGGCATCGCTTCAGATCGGCACTACCATCGTTGACCGGATTGCCCCGCGATTCGATTAAGAGGCTCTAACAAAAATAGAGCCGCGCACGCAGTAAGCGGGTTTTGATCTTTAAGTTTGAGTATCCCTCACCCCGCTTACTACAGTGTGCGGCTTCATTTTGATTGAGCCTCTTACTGTGTCGTGATCTCGCCTTCAGATGCGATAGTTTGACACCCCGAGATGCCCTTCAGATCTCGGCCTCTTTCCCAATCATTCGCGGCGTTGCTCTCGACGTTCTCAGGGCCGTTTAATGTGAGAGTTTGGGTGTAGGGCAGAGGCTTCAATGCTTGGGACCGTAGACATCACGCTCCGCGTGATGTCTACGGTCAAAACCAGCCACCGAGAACTAAACGGCCCTGCGACGTTCTTTGGTCGTCTTGACATCAAGTTGATGGCCAGTTATTTCCCCGTTCGTGTGAATGGACCATTGTAAGTTGCTACGGAGACGAATGATGGGCCGCGTGGCGTGCGTATTTGCAGTTCTGTTGATGGGACCATTGCACCTGATCATCGCGAGCGATGATCCAAAAAAGACAGAGCCGCCGATTGATGGAGTTGGTCGCGTCAGCCTGGGCGAATTCGTGGAAGTGGATGAAAAAGGTATACCTCAACCAGTTCTCCCTGATGTCCCAAAGTTGCTCATCAAAATTGATGAGGTTACGCCGAATATTGTCGTCTTGAGCGGCATCAACGGTTGGGTCACTTTTGCTTCATATGACGAATCCAAGAAAGAATATCGCGGCTTCTTCGAGTGGAAACAGTTCGGACCCCTACGCAGCCCAGGTGGGAAATGGGCAGATCTTTATGAGGTCCGCCTAATCAAGCAAGCGAACGGTGACATCTTGATGACAGGGAAGTCCAAAACGAACGAGTTTGTCATTCGGGCTACCCCTCATAAACCATGACGATGCCAGTACATTTGTCGGTGCGGGTAGTTGAATCGTAGACATCCGCTCCGCGTAATATCCACGATCCAACTGATACTCGCCCGGCTTGTGACGTTCGATCACTTTCAACTATGGACCTTTCGAGAGATTATCCTCCATCCAAACCAAGTCGGCAATCACGGGACGGTGCGGCGAGCCGACGTACGGGCCAACACGGCACATCGTGCAGCCCCACCCCTTGCGCATCAAGATGTGGTCGATTCGCACGGTGGTTTTTGCCCCGAGGAACGTGTAGCCCCAACCCCACCCAGCAGAGGTGAAAGCATCGGAATAACCGCTCCACGCATCGGCAAAGATAGTACTTTCGGGTGGTGTGTTGAAGTCGCCCACGATTAACAAGGGACCACGACACTCCGCTGCCTTCCCTTCCACGTACGCGAACTGCTCGCGGCGGCGAGCGCTGTTCGCACGTATCTCGGTCGGCCCCTTCCGGCTCTCGTGGACTGTATCGTGGATACCTTCGCGAGTGGTAGCTGTGTGGAGACTGAATACATGGACCAGCCCAACCGGTGTGTCGAGTTCGTAGTGGGCAACCGAGGCGTGTTCTCCCATGGAATCTTTGCCGAGTTCGACCGTCTTCTTGATCGGGTTACGGCTAGCCAAGAATAGCCGTGGGGTAGCGTGGACGTGCCAGTCCGGAGCGGAACGCAGCGATGTTCGTTCGTATCCGCCCCACTCCTGAACGGCAATAATGTCCGGCTCAACAGTGGCGATCAGGTCTTCGAGGGGCTTGGGGTCAACTTTGTTGTAGTGCATGTTGAGCGTCATCACGCGCATCGACGAGCCTGTCGGGGTGTGGTCCGTGAGCCGGGGCCAGGGAATGTTGAACCCCATCAACGGCCAGCCGATGACTACGCCGGTCATCAGCACCACGACTATCGACCACGATCGCTTGAGCCCGGCGAGAGGAAGCAATAAGACCAACGGCAGAGCGAAGATCCATCTCGGTGCGAACATCAGGATAGTGGCCGGCCACCACTGGTCCGCCCACTCAAGCATCAGCCAGGCACACAACACCACAGCCAGGTATGCCGAGCAGACAATAGTAAGTGCTCCAAAACGGCGACGGCGACCGGTGTCAGAGATCGGCGAAACACTACGCGACGTTGGCACAGGCGGATTCACTATTCGGTCCTCGCTAAATATTGGGTGCGATTGCGACGAGTTATAAGTGATTGATGCCCACGTCTTGACCCGCTGCTAAACGTATTACTCTGATACTGGAACGGGGAGAAGTCAGAACTGCTGCGACAACACCTATCGTAACCGCGAAGTGCAGGCCGGGAGTGAGTCTTGAAGATCTGCACAATGTCTTCCTGCCGTGAGTCATCGGCTACACGATTCACACCCAGACCACAGAGTTATCCCCTTTCACAGCACCACATTTTTTCTCACAGCCTCTTGACAGCCTCCAAGCTACGGGGATACTATCACCTAACCTACTAAGTTAGGTGAACGTCATCATCCCGAGGATTCTTCCTTGTCCGACGAACAGCCACCCAGCGAACGTGAACTCGACATCCTCAAAGTGCTGTGGGACATCGGTTCCAGCAGCGTTCGGGATGTTCACGACCGCCTCTCTCCCGAACTCGGTCTGGCCTTCAACACGGTGCAGACATTCCTCCGCAACATGGAGGAGAAAGGACTCGTTGGACACCGCGCTGAAGGCCGGACGTTCATTTACTTTCCCACACACACCCGCGAACAAGTCACATCGCGATTTTTGTCCAAGGTGTTTGGTGGGGCTCTCGATCAGTTCGTACTCAGCATGTTGCGTGCGTCCGATGCCAGCCCGGACGAACTCCGAGGGCTGGAAGAATTGATTGCCAAGGCCCGCGCTGAGAAACAGCGAAAGAAGAGGAGCTAACGCATGGGCTCGCTTGAATTTGCTATTGAGTGGCTCACCCGGGCTGCGGCGGGTGGCTGCGTGATCTTGGTTCTGGCCACAATGGCCGTCCGACTGTGTCGCCAACCCGCCGATCGGGTTCGGGTGACCGGGCTTGCCCTCGTTGGGGCTCTGCTCGTTCCCTGGCTGGCGTTCGTTCCCGGTTTGCCGCGTTGCTCGCTTGGTGTGTTGCCGCCCGAGCCGGTGGTTGCCGCAGAGGCCACTTCGGAACCCTT
>DASZJS010000214.1:0-6602 GCA_035947935.1 Gemmata sp.
CGCCATCATCGACATGGAGGAACTCCAGAAGTATGCCGAACCAGGAGACATGGAACGCCTGGCTGCACTGAAGCAGCAAATCGATGATTACCTCCGCGAACAGGCCGAAAAGCAGGGACTCGAAAGCGATGGAGCTGGCAAATACCGGCTTACTCCCAAGGCGATGCGGCTTTTCCAGTCCAAGGTGCTCAGAAAAATCTTCTCGGACCTCCAGGCATCCCGAACCGGTCGGCACCCCGAAGCGGTCACAGGTGAGGGTGCGGTCGAATCGCCCCGGACCAAGCCGTATGAGTTCGGGGACTCGGTCGCACAGATGGATATTCCCGCGAGCATGGTGAACGCGCTCCTCCGTGGCGGCCCAGGACTGCCTGTGAAGATGCTCCCGGAGGACATCGTCATTCACAAGACGAAGGTTACCCCAAAAGCCGCCACATGCGTGTTGCTCGATATGAGCGGATCGATGCGCTACGATGGGCAGTACGTGAATGTGAAGCGAATGGGGCTCGCTTTGGATGGGTTGATTCGATCCGAGTATCCGGGTGACTTCCTTCAGTTCATCGAGATGTACACCTTCGCCAAACCCCGGCATGTCTCAGAGGTTGCCGGGCTGATGCCGAAACCGGTGACGATTTACAATCCCCGCGTTCGGCTGAAATATGACATGAGCAAGCCGAAAACTGCTGAGATGATGATCCACCCGCACTTCACGAATATCCAACACGCGCTCCAGACCGCACGTCGATTCCTCTCCACTCAGGACACGCCGAACCGCCAAGTGATGCTCATCACCGATGGATTACCAACGGCCCACTTTGAAGGGAGTGTTCTTTACTTGCTTTACCCGCCCGATCCACGAACGGACGAGGCTACTCTTCGCGAAGCGATGCTCTGTGCCCGGGAAAACATCACGATTAACATTTTCCTCCTGGCGAACTGGAATCAATCGCAGGAGGATGTCCGATTCGCGTACAAGATCGCCGAGCGCACAAAGGGGCGTGTGATTTTCACTGCGGGGCGCGACCTCGATCGCTACGTGATCTGGGATTACATTAACCGCAGGAAGACCATGATTTCCTAGCTTTCGGAGTGTATATCTGATCGCTCACGCTCCGGGCTCGCCAAGGTGTTCTCCACGCGATATCTCCCCTTCCCTCTCAATCGCTTCACGATCCTGGAAATTGTTATCGCCCATCACTTCGTTGTCGATGTGGACTTCGGCAGTTTTCGGAGCGTATTCGGGACCAAGGACATCCAGAACTGTCGGGTGTACCTTTGGCCGCTCCGGCGAAATGAAATAGCCCCTCACCACCACTGCCTCAGCACGATACTCCGGATACTCCATCAGTAACTCGTGCAATTCGTGCAGCCGGTAGTGCGGCACCGTGCAAAACATGTGGTGCGGCAAATGGTAATCCTGACCCATCGGGAAGACCGCGAAGTTAATGATCTCCCCAACGAGGAAGGTTCGAGTATTGTTCACCCAGCCACGGCCGCCGTTTCCGTGCTGAACAAGTTGACGAAGGATCATGAAGAACGCAAACGAGGTGAACAAAGGCACGACCCACAGTAGCAAGCCATAACCAACGTAAGGGCTGCCAGTCAGCTTGGTGGCGATGGTAAGGCTTGCAAATGCCAACGTGAGGACACCAACTCGCAGCATCGACGTAAAGCGAGCGTGAATCACAGGGTTCAGACGACTGCGATGGAACTTGTTAGAGGGAAGGAGTAGGAACGCAAGACAGACCATCGCCCACAGCCCAAGCGGAACAACAACGAGAGGCCACCACTCTTCGACAAGGAAAAAGAGAGCAGTCAGCGAAGCAACAACAGTGAGGAGATAAACTACACCTACCAACACGGCCGCCTTGGAAGGCTTCATCCCCTTGATGAGATAGGGCGTGTTGTCGGTCCCAGTGGCGTTGTACTTTGCTCGCACCCGCATGAATCTGACGAGTCGGAAAGGCCACATCTGCTTCAGGATTGCCACCACAACAGCCCGCTTCGCCAGAGGAAATCCGAGCCAGTGTCCGCTCATGCGGAGTTGAGAGACATCGGGATCGCGATCCGGGTCGTTGACGAACTGATGGTGCGCGAGGTGTTGGAGCCGGTAGTGATAGATGCTGGCAAACAGCGGGAACATGCACAAAAGATCCGACGCCAGATCGTTGAGAATGCGATTGCGAAACAGGATGTAGTGCGAACCATCGTGGGCAAGCCCACTCAGTTGGTGCTGCCCTGCCCCGACCAGCACAATCGCAACCAGAGCAACGGGGACATTCCACCACCACGACAGACCCCACTCCGCGCAACATTCAAAAAACCACACTGACAGACCGAGAACCAGAGCGAGGTAGGCGTAGGTGCGAGCAACGAAATACCAGTTCGTGAGGTTATCGGTTTGTCGAAGCTCCTGGAGCCGCGTCTTGAACGCGGCCTGAGTCAGCGATTTGGCAGGAGTCTCTGCTAGGGTGGTAATCATGGTGTGTTTTGCGTGTCGCAACACGTTCATGAGTCGTAGAGGTTTTTCACCTTGCGGGCGATAAGCCAGTTCGTGAGCCGGGGGAAGTATCTGTTAAAACGGAGCAACCGGCGTGCCTCGCGGCCAAGTACCACTTCAGTCCGGTTTTTTCGGATCGCACCGACAATCCCGACTGCAACCTCCTCCGGTTTCATCCCTTCATCGAATTTCAACGACGCCTTTCCCTCGGTACGCAGCCAATGGTTTTGGAAGCCACTGTCGGTCATCCCCGGCACAATGGTGATGACATCGACATCGAATCGAGCAAACTCTCCCCGCCAGGCTTCCGACATTCCCACAAGCGCGAACTTACTTGCGGAATACTCCGGCCAAGCCGGCATGCCCTTCCGACCACACATTGAAGCGACATTCACAACAACAGGCTGGTTCCCAATCACCAAGTGCGGGATCGCGAGCCGGGTCAACTCGATCGGCCCAAAGAAATTGACCTCCATCACCATCCGCATGATATCAGGTGTGGAAGTGGAAAAATGACCCCAGCTCCCAACACCGGCATTATTGATGAGAAGGTCGAGCCCACCGAACACTTCGACGGCACCTTCCACGAGTCTCTGCCGTTCTTCCGATTTTGTAATATCGGTCGGGATGGCAACCACATCCCCACCCGTTTTCGTAAGCTCATCGGCGAGTTGATTAAGCGAAGCGACGTTTCGGGATGCGAGTACGAGCCGCACACCGGCTTTCGCGAGTGTACCGGCTGTTGCCCGGCCAATGCCTCCGCTTGCTCCCGTCAGAATCGCTCGTTTACCGTTCAGCTCTCGCCACATCCCAACCCCCATTTCTGTATAGTCTAGCCGAGATGTGGGCTGGTGCTGCCCCGAGAACTATCGAGACTGTTCGATCGAGAGTTGAGCTTTCGTTTCAGCTTGTGCTGACGGAATAAACGGACCAGGGTTGGGCTTCCCGACACTTCCCCTGCTCCGGTATCATTTCTGACTCAACCGCTTCATCCTGGGAATCCGATCGGAATGTCCGCGCTCCCAGCTCGAAATACACCACGGACGGTGCCGCGATGCAGTATTTGCTGATCGGTTACATGTTCCTGTTCATCGACCGGCCGTTCGAGGTCTGGCCGTGGCTGGGGGAATTGCACGTCGAACGTATTTACATGCTCCTCACGCTCGCTGTGTGGACAGTGTATCCCAACAAGCGTTGGCTCTCCAACACTCAACACGCAGCCTACATCGCATTCGCCCTTGCCGTTCTCGGGTGCTGGCTGATGAGTCCCTTTGCCGATCACGGACAGCCGATTGTCGAAGACTGGTTCAAGATTGTCGTCTTCTATTTCCTGCTGGTGACGACCGTTCACGATGAAGAAGGCCTGAAACAGATTGTCGTCGGGTTCATGACCGTGATGGGGCTTTACCTTTTGCACTCCTTCCGCGAATACCTTGGAGGTCGTTATAAATTCCGCATGGGAATACCCCGAATGGTCGGGGTAGATGACACACTGGGCGACCCGAACAGTTTTGGCGCGAGCATCGTTTTTGCCCTGCCGATTGTTGTCGCTATCTGGAGAACCGGATTCGGGGGTATGCTCGGAAGGTGGATGCTGCTCGGGTATGTTGGGCTATCTTCGTTGTGCATTCTGTTGACGGGGTCGCGGTCGTCCCTTCTGGGTCTGCTCGTCTGGTTTTCCCTGATTATCTGGGGCACTCGCTATCGATTCCTGGCGCTCGCGGCGTTCGTTGCGGCAGCCCCGCTAGCGTTCTTTGCTCTGCCCGAAGAACTCCAAACCCGCTTTGAAACGATCATCAATCCCGATGTGGGTCCAGCCAATGCAAAAGAATCCAGCGAAGGGCGAATTCAGGGCTTGCTTAACGGCCTTATGCTGTTTCAGAGAAGCCCACTGAACGGAGTTGGACCCGGTGCCTGGCGGCCAGCAACGGGAAGCCCGATCGAGTCTCACAATCTTTACGGGCAATTGATGGGAGAACTTGGGTTCCTTGGGATTGCATCCTTTCTCTTTTTGCTCCTCTGTTATTGGATGAATTTCCGCGCGATGAAGCGACTCTGTGAGCAATATCCCGAGTGGAATAACAACCTGCTATTCACACTCCCACGTGCGATTGGCGTTGGTATATTTCTGCTGCTGTTCATGGGTAACTTTGGACACAATCTTTTCCGGTTCACGTGGCTTTGGTATGGCGGATTCCTCATCATCGCTCGACATTGTGCGGAACGCCGCGTGGCGAACTGGGAACCGGAACCGGAACTCGAAGCTGAAATCGAATCCGAATCCGACGTCGATTTGCCGCCGGGCTGGGTGCTGCATCCACCGCATTGAGGAAGGGAGCTTGGCGTTCTGCCAACGCGTGCACGCGTGGGCAGACTGTCAGGGTTGTCAACTGTGTCAGTAATCTCACAGGATTGCGATGATGTGTTTTGGCACTTTACAAGTGCGTTTTCCGTCCCAATCCCCAATCTCAGATTCACACACCAGTCCCTGCAACAAATTGTCATGTGCCAAAGCCCCCTAGACTCATGCCCATCGCCTAGAATAATCACTTCAATCATAAACAAACTCGTGATTTGTACTGGCTAACTGATCCTCGCGAAGTATGATTCATCCCTCATTCTGCGAATCCGGCGCGATTGAGTAGTTCCACAAGAAGGTTATTCTGCGGATAGCTATGTCCCAGATGCTGGCGGAAACCTTCGGCATAAGAAACGCCAGATGCTTTCCCCTGTGCAGCCGCCCACTCCTTCATCGACTCCACTAAGTTGTCCACACCATGATGTTTGCGGAGCCAGGCTCGCTGGCTCTCGTGACACTCCAGCATCCTGCCCTTGTCGGAAATAACAGCAGAGATGTCGATACGAAAACCGGGGGGAATCGGGTTCCCAAAAGCATCCTTACCCTCTAGCGGATCGCAGTAAAAGAGATGTGGAATCTTTTCGAGAGGAGGGTTGATCTGCCTACCGTGGAGGAAATTCGGGATCGGTGCCGCGAAAGTTGCCGCCCGGACAATCTTGCTCGTCTGCTCGTGGTCGAGGTGGTAATCGTCTGGGCTGTGTGTGAAGACCACGGCCGGACGTACCTCATTAAGCATGCGGACGACCTTTTCGAGAGCAGACTCGTTGTAGATCACCCGGAGGTCTCGTTCTTCAACGCAGTGATAGTTTGCGCCGATAGCCTCGGCCCCGGCCTTCCCCTCACCTCGACGAATTCTTGCGATGTCGTCCGGGGAGTGTTCCGCCGAACCGCAGTCGCCTGGAGTCATGGTGGCGATGTGGATTGCCCACCCATGTTCTCTGTGGAGCCGGATTAGCGTTCCGGCACAGAGGAACTCGGCATCGTCGGGGTGTGCAAGGACCGCGAGGGCAGTGCAATTCATGATTCGAGGGAGGTTGAGGACAAGTTGCAGGTTCCCAGTTCCGACTTCCAAATTAGCTACGCTTCACAGCCATAACCAGCCGGTTTTGTCTGGTGAGCAGGAAAAGATCTACTGCAGGAATGGCCAGTTTTCCGTAGGTGCCGCGAGCCGAGCGGCACAGGTACCCAGATCGTTTCGCCCCCAAAGCCAAGCGACACGCACAAGTTTGTCCGGCTCGGCTCGCCGGACCTACAGAAATCCGGCTCGGATCGCCAGACCTACAGAAGTGCCAGGTTTGGTGGGGGAGATAGCAAAACCGCGGGTTCCACCCGCGGTCCAAGATCAGTCATCGTGCGATCAAGGTTGGCCGGGCGGCCCTTGCGATCCTGCTTGCTGAGCTTGCGAGGCTGGTTGTTTGCGCTGCACGCCTTGCATGGAACGAACAGAATCCTTGATGTCATTACGGATCCAAGGAGTACCCAATCGCTCCGGGTCGGTTACACCATCTTCTGGCCCAATGGGGCGGGCAAATGGAGACATCGACTCGGCCACGTACCACTTGATGTCCTCAAGGGCCTCTTTTTTCCAGTCGGGCACTGCAAATCGGCTGGCCCAGGCTTGCATAATAGTGGACCCAAGGAATGTCGTTGAGCCCTTGCTCCAGGATGGCAGAGAAGCCTCGAACGGGAAAGGTTGGAATGGAAGCACCAATGAGGAAAGCCGCATCGTGTAAGCTAACTGCTGTG
>DASZJS010000215.1:0-2094 GCA_035947935.1 Gemmata sp.
GGAATATCAGCGGGGACATTGCCTGAGAAGAACTACGTTTCCGATTTTATCCCTAGCAGTTTGAGCGATTGACCGAGCGGCCTCGAATTCTTCGATTTGGGGGCCGCTGGGCTTTGCATCTCCTGCTTTGCTTGCGCCCAAAGCTCCTACTGTATGTCTAAGAATGTCTAAGGCGAGCTCCTTTTCCTTGTATGGTCGAGAATTAACGCGGTACTCACAAAATCGCAACAACTCGCCTATATCACTCTTCACGGGAGGATTTCTTATGTTTTCTAAGTTGCTAGCCAAGCCATGCTCGTTTCTTCTTGCTTCAGCCATCTCGCTTGCTCCGGTCGCCGGCGCGCAAGACGGGCACCATTCCGATGACCACCTCGGTAATCGCCACGTGTTACTCATTAGCATCGACGGAATGCACGCGGTTGACTTTGAAAACTGCGTGGGCGCCGGCACTTGCCCAACTCTCGCGGCACTCGGCAAGACGGGCGTAAACTACACCCGTACAACCACTTCCAGACCATCCGATTCCTTTCCCGGCCTGATGGCACTGGTGACCGGTGGGAGCCCCCGAGCGGTAGGCGCGTTCTACGACGTGGGTTACGATCGCGTTCTGGCACCGCCGAAGATTGCGACGGGCAACCAACTGCCGGGCGGGGATTGTGTCGTAGGTCAAATCCATCGAAACTCAGACGGATCAACCGGAACACAGACCGAATACGAGGAAGGCAACGAATTCGACGAGACGCAGCTCAACGGCCGCCCCTTTCCTCCGACCAGTCCGTTAGATGCCATCGACGGTGGCGTTAAATCCATCAATCCCGACCGACTGGTGCGCGATCCGTTCAACAACTGCCAACCCGTTTACTCCTGGAACTTCGTTCGCACGAACACCATCTTTGGCGTGGTCCACGCCGCGGGCGGCTACACAGCCTGGTCCGACAAGCACGCCGCTTACGCATCCGTTTCCGGCCCCACCGGAACCGATCAACCCAGCAACGTGGATGATTACTATTCGCCTGAGGTCAACTCTCTTCAGATTGTGCTACCCGGAATTAAGACGGCAGGCTTAACCCCCAAAGCCGTTTTTGACTGCGGCACGCTTGTTCCCAATGGCGGTGACTGGACCACCGATTTCGACGCCATCAAGTGCAACGACCAACTGAAGGTCAACGCCGTGCTCAACCAGATCCACGGCAGAACGCACCTGGGTACGAGCAAGGCTCCTGTCCCAGTAATCTTCGGCATGAACTTCCAGGCGGTCAGCGTTGGACAGAAGCTGATTGAACCCAAATCCGCTGTCAGAACCGACGCAAACACTGGCGGCTATGAGGATGCACAGGGTACGCCTAGACCCAAAATGCTTTCGCAAATCCAGTACGTGGATGCGGCGATCGGGCAGATGGTCGCTGCGCTCAACGAGGAAGGCCTTTTTGACTCGACCACGTTCATCATTACCGCCAAGCATGGTCAGTCGCCGATCGACCCGAACCGTTTCTTCCCCATTCCAGGCGCTTCCGGCAACAACGGCACGCCACCGTCGGGGATCATCCCGAATCTTCTCCCGGCAGTTTACAGAGACCCCAATAACGGTCTCGGAATCGCCGAGGACGATATTTCCCAGATCTGGCTGGCAGATTCAAGCCGCACCGGAGACGCTGTAACGGCTCTGGAGAATGCCGCGACAGCGATCGGACTGGGCCAGATCTACTTCGGCGCCTCACTGAACACCCTCTTCAACCCGCCTGGCGTGCCGAATAACCCCGGGCCCTGCTGCTTTCTCAGGCCTGGGGGCGACCCGCGTAGCCCCGACATCGTATTGATTCCAAACGTCGGCGTGGTCTATACCGGAAACCTAAAGAAGCAATCCGAACATGGCGGCTACGCCTGGGATGATACCAACGTGATGTTGCTGGTATCGAACCCGGGCCTTGAGTCCACTACCATCCACAGCTTTGTGGAAACGACTCAGGTGGCTCCCACAATCCTCCAACTCTTGGGCCTTGACCCGAGTGACCTCGACGCCGTCAAGAGTGAGGGAACACCGGTCCTGCCCGGATTGGCCTTCGGCGGCGAATAAGATGCTGCAGTGATCAAAAT
>DASZJS010000216.1:0-5107 GCA_035947935.1 Gemmata sp.
TTGTTGTAGCCGCCGATGACTACCACATAACCGTTAATCCGGCACTGGCCCGCCCAGTGAAGTTTGAATTTCTTTACCAGAGCCTCCATAGTCGCTTTCTTGGCGGTAACCCCCCCGCCCCCTTTGGGCGGGCTCTCCCAATACTTCACAGCATCGCGGATCACGTTTAATACCTGTTGCTCTGTGTAGTCCTCCGGATACATGCTGCTGAACTTTGCGAAGGCTTCCTCACCACCCCGGTAGTTCCATCGGCAGGTATAACACCGAGAATTGGGGTGTGCGTTGCTCTTGGTGATGATAACCGGCAGCAATTCAGAGGATCCGGAAGCCGGTCCTCTCGCCTCCCTTGCATTTGTTTTCTTGTTCAGGACCGCGACGCTGTGAAACCCAGACATTTTCTTGGGATCGGTATGCCCAATCCCGAAGACATGTGGGTTCATGTTTGCCGCCAAGTGCATGGGCATCTGATATCCTCCGTAAGGGATGGGAAGAGGACAGGGCGATGAGATTTCCCGCTCGGACTGTGGATTTGCTAATTCGATTACTTGACAGGAAATGCTGTTCTTTCGCAAAAAAACCAGAATTGCTTCCACCCAATTCTGTGGCTGTCGTGCCCGCTTTGACCTGGCACCCGAAGGTCTCGTCCTCGCATTTTGCGATCGCTGAAAGAGTATCAAGCGATCGCCCTTACTTGGCCTGCGGCGATGACACACGACCAGTGAGAGGTTGAAGGAAGCATATTCCGAACGATGAGAGGACTTGTGCAGAAAAACTCTCAACGAGCATCCAGATGACGATACTTCTGATGCTACAAAAACATCCGATGGAGAACTCCATGAGTCATTCCCTATTCGATTCGGAGGAACGTCCGGCACTCGCCGCTCGGCTGGCCCCGGTTCTCCGCACATGGACGGAACGCGGTGTGTACTTCGGTACGTCCTCCTGGAAATACCCGGGGTGGGTTGGGTCGATCTATTCGCAGGATCGATACCTCACACGTAACAAGTTCTCGAATGCCAAGTTTGAGGCGACCTGTCTCAGCGAGTACGCCGAAACCTTTCACGTCGTTGGTGGGGATTTTTCCTTTTATCAATTTCCGGCCGCCGACACCTGGGCGAAGGTTTTTGCTGGCACCCCGCCAAACTTCGGCTTCGGATTAAAAGTTCCCGAGACGATGACAGTGAACTGGTGGCCGTCACATGCCCGTTATGGCTCGCGGGCAGGTTTGAAGAACGAAGCGTTTCTCGATGCAGAGCTTTTCAAAGCCGCATTCACCGAGCCCTTGGAACAGCACGCCAACCATGTCGCTGTCATGATCTTTGAGTTCGGCACATTCTCGAAGAAAGACTTTGCTTCCCCAAGTGATTTCCTTCGCCTGTTGGATGGGTTCCTCGGGAGTCTTCCGAAGGGCTGGCGTTACGCGGTGGAGATCCGGAACAAGGACTATCTCGGTCCTGAGTATTTTGAGGTTCTTTCCAAACACAATACTGCGCACGTCTTCAACGCATGGACGAGAATGCCGACACTGTCGGACCAAATTGAGATGGATGCTTTCACTGCAGATCACACGGTCGTGAGGGCTCTCTTGCAGCATGGCCGCAGCGTCCTGTCCGCTCGCCGCCACGCAGTTTCCAGTTCTGTTTCGCTGAAGCGATCAGGAAGTCGAATACCGTCCATCGGGTCGGTCTGCTCAATTAAAGAATAATTGGCTGCCGATTTTGCTGTACGCTCGTCCGGTGTCTCTCGCTGAATCCAGTGGCACCACGCTCTATCTACGCATACCTTCCAGAACTCTGGGCGTGACGAGACTATAAGGACGCTTTTCTGGCCGAGTCTCGATTTCAGCCAACAACTGATTGACTTCCGCACCGATGCAGTGTCCTTTGCTTCGTCCAACCCGTCTAGCAGGACAGTTAAGGGCGTCCCAGCTGCCAAGTGGCGGGTAATCGCCACCTCTTCCTCCAATCTAGCGTTCGGCGCTAGAAGCACATTGAGAACGTGGGCAACAAGGCAATCCTCGGTCACAAACGAGATGTTCCGTGCTTGCAGCAAGACCGTCGGAAGAGCTGATTCGATTGAACGGGCGAATGCCGCCAGCAGACTGGTCTTTCCTACGCCCGCATCGTTCACCAGGGGGATTAGCCTGGATTATTCACTGCCGCCACAAAGTTCAGTTTGTTGAAGAGCATAAGGCGATTGATCATCACGACTTGTGTCGCTCAACAAGGAGAGCGTCGCGGAAACAGTCTGCCCCAAGGGCCGGCCAAAGGTAGAAGTGATGGCAGGGCTGCTTCCGGGCCCATGCTAGAGGGCACCGACTGGATGTGAGAGGAGGTTGGATTCAAGTGGCAAAAGTGTTAGCTTTCCCCTCTTCTCAGAAATGAGGGAGGCACCCCTCCCAACGAGTTGGGAGGGGTCAGTGCCGGTCGGCCGTTCCATTTCCTGTGTCAACGAGCACTGACTCAAACATGAAATGCCGGATATCGTCCGCGTCGCCTGGTCATTCGAGCTTTATGGGACTACCACGCCGGCGGTAATGGAACTCAGCAGATCGTAGTCGACCGACTCCACCGATCGCTCTGGAGATATCTGGTCAACGGCATCCTTGTTGGAAACGAGAGTTCCTTTCGGCTTAGGTTTTGATTCCGGGGGCATCGTTGAGGTATGCACGCTCACCGGCGCACTCGGAGTGGTCGGTGCTTTTGAACTTACACCGCCAACATAGGTCGAGACATCCAAAGACAACGCTGGAAGGGATGGGATCTGTGTGGTCAAGTCGAGCCCTTTTGGCGACATCAACCTGATCGGTGCGGTGGCAGCGGCGAAGATTCTCGGGGAAGCCGAGTCGGTTGCCTGAGTGAGCATCATGTCCGTTGGTGGTGGGTCGGCAATGCCTTGCGGGTTGGTGTCGCCAGGTGCGAGGGCGAACGTCGCGGCGGCACTCTGGCTGCCCGAAGTGCGGCTCGCCGCGGCCGTGTACTGGTAGACCTCGTCCGTGCCGTTGTCCACGATCCAGATGTTGCTCACGTTACTTGGATCAATCGTGATGCCAGTCGGGTGTGTGTCTCTCGAATCGATGGTCCAGCTTCCGAGCGATGAGCCAGAGAGCGTGTACTTGAAGACCTTGAGGGCAGTGCCATCCACGACCCAGATCGAAGTGCCGTCTGTCACGAGATCCTTGGGATTGCTGTCGCCATTTCTGCCGCTTGCGAGGTTAAAACTGCTGGCCGCATTCTGACTGCCGGAGAGCCGGCTCGCAGCGCCGGAATACTTGTAAACCTTGTCGGTGTAGCTATCGACCAGCCAGACGTTGGTGCCGTCGGTGGTGATGCCGGTGAGTTGGGCGGAGGAACTCAATCCACCAGCGGACCAGGAGCCGAGCAGAGTACCACTGCTGTTATAGACGTAGACGTTCTTGTTCGCATCCACAACCCATTCGGTGGTCCCTGCCGCCGTAGTGGCTACGCCGCGGGGGTTCAAGTCATTCAGGCTGAGGCCGTAGGGTGCCTCGGGGCTCCCGGAAGCCTGGTATTTGTAGGTCGTGTTGGTTCCACCGTTGGCAGAGGTCGCGCCGTTGACCACGTAGAACGTGGCGGGCGTGTCGCTGGGTTGAATGGTGCCAACGCCCTGACCATTCGAGA
This sequence comes from Gemmata sp., assembly GCA_035947935.1. Classification (GTDB taxonomy): domain Bacteria; phylum Planctomycetota; class Planctomycetia; order Gemmatales; family Gemmataceae; genus Gemmata. The sequence continues at coordinate 3,642 of DASZJS010000216.1, forward strand.
TCGTTCCTCCGACGGGATTGGAGAGATTGAGTGTAAAAGTCAGTGGAGCGGTCTGGCTCCCACTGTCAAGGATCGGGACATCGATAGTCGGGGCAGTGATGCCCGGGGAGAACGTGAGCGTGCCACTGGTAGCGGTGTAATTGGTGCCGGCGATGGCCGTGCCGTTGGCGGTAGCGTAGTTCACAGTCAGCGGCAGCGTGCTCGGCGTCGTGTTCGTGACTGTGAAGATCGCTTCGTTCTCGGTGCCGAAGTCGAAGATCTGACTGTCCGCAGGATATTGCAGCAATATTTGCGCGCTGCTTGCAGCCGACACGTACAGATCCCCGTTGGGACCGAAGACCATTTGATTTGGATCGACCATGCCGCCGCTGCCGGCCGGGACGTAATCATCGACATATGTACCTGTTGCCGTGTAGCGGAGGATACGATTGTTACCAGAGCTGAGTACATACAACAGTCCGTCATTCGGGCCGAACTTGACGTCAACCGGGTCCGACACCCCAGAACTGGCTGCAACCCCGACGTAGCCACCGGTCCGGGCGTTGTACTCAAGAACCTGATTGGTGCCGGTGGAAGCAACGTAGAGATCCGTTTGGCTGGGATTGAACGTCATAGCTCCAGCGCCGCTCAATCCGCCGGATCCATTTGTGATGTAGGTTCCCAGAAGCGCGCCCGTGGTAGCGTTGTAACGAGACACGCCGGATGGTGTGGAAACGTACAAATCCACGTTGAGGTCACCGTTCGCGTCAGGGCCAATAGCCAGGCTGTTGGGCGTCACTCCGCTGATGAACACGCCAACGAACGCGCCGGTAGTCCCGTTGTACTGCAATACTTCGTTGTTGCCTGGACTGCCAACGTAAAGGTAGCCTGCGTTGAAAACCATGGCTACCCTGCTCGTAGCCTCGATTTGTCCGTTCACGGACGGCATAAAAGCTCCGATCAACGCGCCGGTGGTACCGTTGTAGCTGCCAATGGCGTTGCCAAAGATCCCTCCCGGTCCTGTGGTAGTGTAAAGGTTGCCGTCCGGGCCGATCGTCATCGACTGGAAACCAGAATCGGGGAGGCCCTGGACGAAGGCGCCGCGATAATGAGCCGTGGGATCACCTTCTATGGTCGAGGTGTTGGCGGTGGAGAATTGCCGTGTGGTGGTGGCCAGAGTGATGTTGACCGTTGCGGTGCCGGTGCCAATCGTGGCACCCCCAGTGGGGTTGCTCAATTGGACCGAAAAACCCACATTGCCTGTGGCCTGGGGATCCTCCTGTGTGGCCAGCAGGATCATCTGAGACGTCTGGCCTGGCGCGAATGTGACTGTGCCGGACAGGGCATCATAGTTAGTTCCGGCCAGTGCAGTGCCGTCCTCTGTCGTGTAATTCACACTCACTGACGTCGAATTGGCCGAGGAGAGGGTCACGTCTACCCCGCTGTTGTAACTCACGATCGAGTTCGAGTCCCGGCAAGTAATCAGA
>DASZJS010000217.1:0-7332 GCA_035947935.1 Gemmata sp.
GCTGTTGCTCGCCTTGGCTCCACTCAACGTTCCCCAGTTGGTGTTGTAGTAGAAGCCGTAGAGAGCTTCGATCGCATTGGCGACCGCTGGAGCCTTCGATCCATTATTCATGGAGATGGTTGTGCTGGGGTCGGTCAGAGAGACCACGTTGTAAGGGGCGCTGGATGTCGTGACTCCCTGAGTGAGTTCCATGCAGAACGTGGAGATTGGCGAGCCTCCCCCACTTGGTGGTGGGATCTCGTTGAAGAAGTACGGCCCGGGGGCGGATTTGCCGGGGCTACCATCCAAGGAGAACGACACAGCGCTGGCACCCGTGGTGCTGGAAAACGACAGGTTGAGTGTTGGGTCTGCTGAGGCTCGTTGTCCAGTTACCAGAAACAGGGCTACCGCACCGACCACAACGTATGATTGAATTCGACGGAGTTGCATGGGCGCTTCTCAAGGGGGGTGCGATAGGCAGGACAATCGATTCGGGATGTCGAATCGAGCAATCCAGCGTCCGCGAATCATTGCTGAGAATTCGCGTACCAATAACAGTTGTAACGCTTGGCGCGATTGGGGTAAACCGTAGAAAAGGAAAATCTTGACACAAACCCCGGCAATCCGCTGAGAAAAAATACAAACTGTCGTGGACAGTTAGCGCGCCATGCCCCGGTGTTAAGCGCAGTTAGCGCCGATTTCTCGGGCTGCCTGAAACGAACAATTGCCCGATTCCTCAGACCGACTGTCTTACGGGAGGCCGAAAATGTCCCCCATCACCCGGGAAGTGCTTCGTGCCTACGTCAGCGATGCTTTACCCGATGCTGAACTGGCAGCTGTCGAGCGATCGTTACGAGAATCGTCTGAGTTACGGGAATTGCTCAAAGAAGTGATCGAGCAAGAGGATCGTGGCGAACATACCCCGGGTGCAATCTGGCAGCGGGAACGTGTCAGTTGTCCGACCCGGGATCAACTCGGTGGGTATCTGCTTGGGGCCGGAGATACCGAACTGCTGGAATACATCCGGTTTCATCTCGAAGAGATTGGCTGTCCTTACTGTCAGGCAAACCTTGATGACCTTCGACTCAAGAAGAAGGGGCACGGTTAGAGGTTGAGGAGCGTGAGGGGAAGTTATTGGAGTTGTGTAGCTTCCGGTCGCCGACGCTCCCGGCTCGCCTAAGACCTTTCCCAATGAGCGTTTTAGGCGAGCCGGGAGCGTCAGCGACCGGAGGCTACACAACCCAGCGCGCCTTATCTGATCTGTTACCCACCATATACATTCATTTGAACCAGGCCGTTTCTTTTATCCTTCATCCCTCGGTGAAGAAGCGGGGAGAGGAGCAAGTGTTTGCCAAACCGCGATCAGAAGTGTTGTCCTGGTAAATGGTTTGCCCAGAAATCCATCCGCACCGATCCCCTCTGCGTCCTCAGCCCCAAGTCCACTCACCACAAGGATGCGCGTTGTTGGACTCTCCCGATGAAATGCCGGGATCAACTCGGCTCCGTTCGTCCCTCCCAGCGTGAGGTCGAGCAGAATCATGTCAAACGGCTTGTCCGCTTTCTGAATCGCATCGAAAGCGCTGACATCATCCCCAGCCTCGACAACCACAAATCCGGCGGCAATCAGCGATGTCCGGGCAATCATGCGGATCACCGGCTCATCGTCCACAATGAGCAGCGATCGACCCGTAAGTTGTGCATGGGGAAGTGGAAATGGCGTGGGCATGTTTGGGGGGATCATCGCGAACCTCATCATCCAAGCCAGTTACAAGGTCAAACCTCTAAATTCAAAGTTGAAGAAAGTTGACCCTGCTGGACATGGAAACCGACTGAAACCTCCAAAAAACTCTCTTGAGCTTTGAACTCACCCCTTACCACCAACATTACCCCGACACGACCAATCCGAGTTGACCAACAATTTCGCGGAGGAGGTCGCGGTCGGATGCTGGGCGGGTTGGCGAAAGCGGGTGAGTCGTATCGCTCCTAATCCACCCCCGCAGTTTCAGGAACATCGCTGCGGAGTGCTTATACGCTGGGACAGGCGAGCGAAACGCCAGGAACCCAAGATACTGTAGTACATCATTCAACCCATAGTACCGGGCATCACCCGATTCCCAACAGCGATCTCGCTCGGCAAAAAGATCCGGAGCAAAGGTACTCAGACCAAGGAGGTAATCGCTCCCATACATCACCATGTCGATCGCCAGATCATTTCCCGTATACACTCGAAATTCAGGTCTGACCCGATCGCGAAGCGCGAGCCGTTCCCACTCGGCGCTTCGCTGGAGCGATGAGTGCTTGGCCCCACTACACTTCCTAACCCCGAGAAGAGCGCGATAGACTTCGAGAGAGTAAATTTTCCCGAATGGGGCGAACATGGTGCCGAGTTCAAAAGCGATGAAGCCATCGCAGAACGTGCCGAGTTCCTCATAGGCTGCGATCAACTCCGGGTCCGGTAACCCGGTGAGTCCGTAGCTCTGGAAGATCACCGGGATGCCGCCCCGATCCAAAACAGATTGCATCGAGCGGAGATAGCCTTCGCGGTCGAAAGTTGCTCCAGGCGAATCCCGAACAAACACCCCAGCCGCGAAAGGCCGCCCACCCAGAGCCGACCGCGTGGCATCGAGAACGGCATTTCGCTGTTCGAGAGTGAGCAGATTGCCGAATCCGGTGTCCATGTTCACGGCCGGGGTTAGTCCGGCGTCTGCTGTCCGAACGCAGTGCGCGGTAAACCCTGGCCAGTCGATGTTTCCGGAATCGGTGAACGGAAGAAGAATTGCCGAGATGCCGGTGATTTTCCGGCGCGGACGAATCATCTTCAGTGGATCGAGGGGAGGTGCTGTCATATCGGCCTCCAGAGTTCCAGTTTCCTGGGGTTGGGATGTCGCTCCACTCCATAGGCATCAAGTTAAGGAGATGTGAGATATACAAAAGTGGGAAAATCCTCCCACAATCATCAATTAGGTACATTCATATGACGCAGTCCACCCGAGGGTTCGCGATGATTCGCCTTGCACTATCCGCTCTCATACTCCCGACCGCGGCGATGTTCTTCGCTGGAGCCGGTCAGCCACCGGACAAGAAGGACGACAAGAAAGAAGACAAGAAGGATCCGCAGGCCACGTTCGAACCAAAGTCCAAACCGGGGGCGGGTCAGAAATTCATGGAGAAGTTTGTGGGGGATTGGGATGTCACCAAGACATTCCACCCGAGGATGGGCGAACCTGTCCGGCAGAAGGGCCAGTGCCGCCAGACCATGATTCACGGCGGCCGGTTCCTTCAGTCCGAGTTCACCTTCGAGGCCGATGGTGGGAAGACGACCGGAACGGGCCTGATTGGATTCGAGTCCGAGGCGGGAAAGTTCACAAGCGTCTGGATCGATTCCCGACAAACCCGGATGTCGTTCCGACAGGCCGAGGGGAAATTCGATGGCGAGCAGATTGTGCTGTTCAGCAAGGAACTGGATGGGAAGGAAGGGCGTCGATCGAAAACCGTCACCAAACTGGAGGATGATGGGAAGAAGATTGTCCACCGCCAGTTCGCACTCAGCCAGGATGATGCCGAGCGATTGGTGATGGAACTGGTGTTGACCAAGAGATGAGTGTTCAGTGTTCAGTGTTCAGTAAAGAACTCTCGATCACGATTGCGAAATTGGAATGTCTTAACTGAACACTGAACACTGAACACTCCCCTTTTAGAACAAACTTCCATCGACCGGGTAACCATCGGCCCCGAGATACAACAGGATGAAGGGGTAGTTCGGGTTTGCCACAATGGGGTGATTGCAGTTCTGCTGTGCCGGGTCGGTGGACAGGCTTGCCGAGAGGTAGTGGATCGATCCATCGCAGAACGCGAAGTTAACTCCGTTCCCTGCGTGCTTGCTCGACCAGGTGTAAGAGATACACGTTGGGTCGTCGGCTTTCGACGGGATCTTGGTGCCGTAGGGATACGGGGTGTTCAGCGGCCAGTTCGGGCGGGCAATCACGCCCTGAACACCTGTAGAGTCCCTTCCTCCCCAAATTCCTCCAACTTGGGTAGTCCCATCTCGCTCCCCGATCATGATCGTGTTGCTGAGCCCATCGGTGATTACCCGCATGTTGTACTGCGACCCTCCATCGCTCACTTGCTCGCTCACCAGATAGTTGGTTCTGGCATACCCGCTGAAGTAAGCGTTCGTAATGTTCGATGACGCGGGATCTGACGGGCAGAGAAAGATGGGGGGTACTATGCCGGTGGTGTACGAGTTGGCTCCGAAGGCAACGCTGGTCGTGTTGAGGCTTGTATATAGCGGTGCCTGTTCGACGTAAGGTAAGAGACTCGCCAGCCACCCCCAGTTATTCTGAGACTGAGGTGGGTTCTTCGAGAACGAGGCTGGAAAATATCCATAGGAATCGTGGTACATGTGCATCGCTAACCCGAGTTGCTTCAGGTTGTTTTCGCATTTCATGCGTGCCGCGGCCTCGCGAACCTTCTGCACGGCAGGCAGAAGCAGACCAATCAGGATTGCGATGATGGCAATGACGACCAGTAACTCAATCAAGGTGAACCCCGACCGTCTCACGGGAATTCGCACCGACATGACAGTCTCCGTTACCCACTCAACTGAGTGAGTGATAATGGGGTAAATCAACGATAGAAGAGATGATGTAATTCTGGAGAGAACCGGCGACTTGGGCAAGAAAAATCGAGCCGATCAGTAAAATCGAGCAGATCTATCCGGAAAGCCAATCGTTACAACCGGTTCCCAAGTGCTCTCGGGAAATGATTCGGGTTCGCCCACGAAATGACGAGATACGGATAGCGTGTGACGTTTCCGTGTCAAACCCCTCTCCACCCTTGAATCCTGACGGGGGGGCAGACTACACTTCTCTTTGCCCCGCCGGTCCCTGCGCTGCATTGCAGGCGGCAAAGGGTATTGGTGTTTCTCCTCACGCTACCGCTTTTCCAGGAGGTTCCCATGTCCAGGATGCTACTGGCCACTGTTGCATGCGCACTGATTGCGGTTCCGACCGTCGCCCGCGACGACAAGGACGCCAAATACTTCAAGTTGATCCATGTCGATTCCGGCAAAGTGCTCGGCATTGTCAACGACTCGGAAGAAGCCGAAGCGCGGGCAGTCATCGCCAAGGAGGACGAGAAGAATCTGGCGCAACAGTGGAAGCTCGAAAAGGACGGCACCCACTACAAACTCACCAACCGCAAGAGCGGCAAGGTACTCGACGTGAACGACAACTCGACCGATGAAAATGGAGCCATCATCCAGTGGGACGACAAGGCCGAAGACAACGACAACCAGCGCTGGACGTGGGTGGGGGATGGGACCGAGCGACGACTCAAGAGCAAATCGAGCGGACTGGTGCTGGATGTGGACAACGAGGGCAAGGTCATTCAGAAGAAGGCCAATGAAAAAGCCAAGGAGCAACTCTGGAAGCTGAGCGAGGTCAAGTAACCATCCGTGGCAGTTGGTGTGAAGCTCGATCGGCTGGACCCGCCGCAGAGCGGCGGGCTACTGTAGAAAGCCTGTATTAAGATAGTAGCAGGCACACTCCGTGTGCCTGCTACTTTAATATTCCCACTTCTCTCAGGGCAACGCTGCGAGAATCCGTTCTTGCCTCTGAGTGGGTGGTTGTGACAGAATAATATTCCAACCACCCTGAAACCTGCACCAGCCAATTTGGCAATTGCAATCTGGAGGCCCCTCGTGCAGGAGCAGATACCTCTCCCACCACTCCTCCTTCGGACACACTCTGTCCCACTGCGACAGCCTGCGTGGTTTCGGGGGAGGAAGGGCTTCACCCTCATCGAACTACTTGTCGTCATCGCCATCATTGCCATTCTCATCGGGCTTCTTCTGCCCGCGGTTCAGAAGGTCCGCGACGCGGCCAGCCGCGTGAAGTGCGCCAACAACATGAGGCAATTCGGGATTGCCATTCATCAGCGATACAACGATACCGGCAACATACCACCCGCTTACCTCTGGAAGCCGGGGCTTCTCTCAGTCGTGCCACCACCACCACCACCCAACGGTGCTGAGACCCCGTGGAAATTCGACCGACCACCACCGGCCTCAGTCTACATACCGATTCTGTACGGTTGGGGTTGGGCTTGTTACCTGCTCCCGTATCTGGAGCAAAACTCGCTGTATCAGCAGATCGACTTTACGACCTCAACCACAGGACTTCAGGCGTTACCCATCCGCACCACCATCTTGACGGCTTTCACCTGCCCGGCGGACTCATCCACCGGCCTCTATACCGTTCTGGACGGTTACGGCCTTCCTCTGGTGAATGCGGCAACGAATAGCTACGCCGCGTGCTATGGGGCGTTGGGAAACATCGCGACTTCCCCAAACGATGGGAATGGGATGTTCGTGGGGAACGGGACGTTTCAATTCCGGGATATAACGGACGGGCTCTCGAACACAATCGCCATCGGCGAACGTGCGGCGTTGTTCGCTCAAACTCCCTGGGTCGGAGTTTTGGATCAGGGAACCGTTCTGACCACCCCGGGTGCGCCGGTTTATCAATCTCTCAACTATCCAGCTCCAACGATGGCAATGGCGAGGTTCTACAACAAGTGGATCAACGACCCCCTGTCCGAGCCTTATGATTTTTTCACGCCGCACACCGCCACCATGAACATTCTTTTCGCCGATGGATCGGTTCACTCGGTCAGCACCAGCGTTTCGGTCGATGTGTTATGTGCCCTCGCCACCCGGGCCGGAGGTGAGGCAGTCACTCTGCCCTAGCGATCGATGGCAGCAAGACCCACCCAAGTGCTTTTCTGTTTGCTGGGTCTCATTGCCGCAGCGAGCGGATGCACTGAGCGGCCGAAGGCTCCCGCCTTGGTCAACGAACCCGTCTACCAGTATGAGAAGATCGGGCTCCGGTTCCTGACTCCCGAAAGCTGGTCGATCACTTCCCGCGCCACCTTGCCACCGGGTCCGTTGACCAAGCCGATGATGCTGGTGGCTTATCACCTGAAAGGCAATGAACACCCCGCCGCACTGGAAGTGCTGGCCGCGGATTTGCCCGAAGAAACCGACCTGGGACAGTATTTGCTCGAAAGCCGGGTCGGACAAGGCGAGTGGACAATCAAATCATCAGCCGAGAACATAGTCGTGAACGGAGTGGAAGCCACTCGATACCTGTTGAGCCAGCGAGCGGGTAAGAATGAACATCTTCGTGAAACAACAGCCTTCCGACGCGGAGGCCGGGTCTATTTCTTCATCGTCTCATTCGCCGCTACTGACCTTGGCAGCCGCGACACAGGCCGCAAGAGCATCGAATCCGTGAGCTGGACGAAGCCATGAGGAAGCAAGGCGAGCCAGGAGCGTGAGCGACTGGAGTTTTA
>DASZJS010000218.1:0-4691 GCA_035947935.1 Gemmata sp.
GTGGATACCTTGCTGCTCGACAAAACCGGCACCATTACCATCGGGAACCGTCGGGCCACGCGCTTCGTACCCCTTGAGACGCTCGCTGCGGCAGATGTTGCCTACGTGGCCGCATTGGCAAGTGCTGCCGATGAGACACCCGAAGGCAAGAGCATCGTCGAACTACACCGGCGAATGCCAGGGACGAGCGCGGCAGTTCCGCCGCCCGGATCTCGCTTCGTGGCATTCACGGCCCAAACGCGCATGAGTGGCGTGGATCTTCCCGATGGGCGGAATATCCGCAAAGGGGCTGCCGATGCAGTCATCAAGTACACCCAGGCCCAGGGAGGCAAGCTACCACAGTTGCTCGACGAGCAAGTAAGCACCTTTGCGGGACAGGGGGCAACGCCGCTGTTGATTGCCGAGGGAAACAGGATTGTGGGGATGGTGGTTCTTGAGGACATTCTGAAACCGGGTATCCGCGAGCGATTCGAGCGGCTCCGGAAGATGGGCATCCGAACGGTCATGGTGACAGGCGACAATCCACTCACCGCGAAGAGTATTGCCGAGCAAGCCGGGGTGGATGACTACATTGCCGAGGCAACACCCGAGGCGAAGTTGGCCTACATCCGCAAGGAGCAAGCAGGTGGCCGTCTGGTGGCGATGATGGGAGATGGGACCAACGATGCGCCGGCACTGGCTCAAGCGGATTTGGGTGTTGCGATGAACAGCGGCACTCAGGCCGCCAAGGAAGCCGGGAACATGGTCGATCTCGACAGCGACCCGACCAAGCTAATCGAGGTTGTGGAGATTGGCAAACAGTTGTTGATGACCCGCGGAGCTCTCACGACCTTCAGCATCGCGAACGATCTGGCCAAGTACTTCGCCATTGTCCCGGCCCTGTTCGCAGGCACGCTGCCGTGGCTCCGTGAGGTGGATGTGATGCAACTTACTTCACCTACATCGGCCATTCTCTCGGCGGTAATCTTCAACGCCCTCATCATCCCGCTGTTGATCCCGATCTCGCTGCGGGGTGTGACCTATCGCCCGGTCGGGGCGGATGCTCTCCTTCGACGAAACTTGTTGGTGTGGGGGCTTGGCGGAGTGATCGTCCCGTTTGTGGGGATCAAGGTGATCGACTTGCTCCTGTCGGGATTGGGGCTGGCGTGAGTTGACGAGCCGGAAGCGTGAGCGACGGTGCTATTCGCCCGTTGAGAGGTCCGTCGCTCACGCTTCCGACTCATTGATCGGATTCCTTCTTGTTCGATTTCAAATAGTCTTTCCATGAAAACACACATACGCGCCAACCTGCTCCTTCTCGGGTTCACGCTGATTGTTTGCAGTGTCATTTATCCGTTGATCCTGTTCGCTGTTGGTGGGACGCTGTTCCCAACCGCCGCAACGGGGAGCATCGTGACGGATGGAAAAGAGGTTGTGCGTGGTTCCCACCTGATCGCCCAGCCGTTCACCGACGATGCCTATTTCTGGCCCCGACCCTCGGCGGTATCGTTCAACGCAACTGCGTCCGGCGCATCGAATTTCGGCGCGAACAATCCCAAACTCCGCGACCGTGTTGCCCAGCAACTCGGCACTCTGGTCGTGTACAAGAAGGACAGCTCATCGGTTGGTTCGGACAAGGACAATCCCCGCTCACCACAAAAGGATATCGAAGAGTGGTTTGCCGCGAAGCCTGACCGGGTTGCCGAATGGGCCACTGAGTTCGAGACGGCCGCAGGCAACTGGGCCAAGACCGATTTCGCCAACGACAAGTACGGCCTTCAGGGTGAGTTCATCCTGGCATGGGCGAAGGATCACCAGGAGGTCACCGCCGAGTGGAAAAAGGCCAATCCGACCAAAACAGATGATCCCAAACCTGAAGATCTCGTCGCGTTTTTCTTCGCCAGCTATGCGAAAGTGTTTCCCGGCAAGTGGCCGGGTGTCGTTGAAGTCGAGCAACAGGATAAAACCAAGATCAAACGGATCGAACCGGTTTCGTCGGACGCGGCGATTTCTGCCAACTTCTTCGAGATGTGGCTACGCGACCCGGCGAACAAGGACAAGGTGCCCGATCTGGAACCCGTCGTGGCCGATATGGTGATGGCCTCCGCTTCCGGACTCGACCCAGACATTACATTGCGAAACGCGCTCTCCGTTTATCAACTCGACCGAATCGCGGCAAAGCGAACGCCTAGAGGTGGCAATCAAAAGTCGGTGCGTGAGGAGATCGCCGCACTTGCTAGGAAGAAGTCGTTTACCCCGCTCAGTGGGCTGATCGGTGAACCCCTCGTGAACGTGTTGGACCTCAACCGCGAACTCGATGTGAGGTTTCCAGTCCCGTCTGGGGGAACTCCATGATGGAATTCTCAACCCTGATTGACTCAGATGAATCAGAAACCAGCGAAGCGAATTCCTTGGAAGAGATTGAATCCCCATTTGCCTGGGAATTGCGTGTGATGTTGATTTCCGCGGTCTGGATGCTACCTGGCTTCATCTTTGGCCTACTCGTTCGACTCTGCGTTCCCGATGGTGGACCTGCTGAGTTCTGGTTGGTTGGCGGTGGGGTATTGGGAGCGATCATGGGAGGATTTTTGGAAGCCGACCATTGGCTCGGCTGAGGAATCGAAGCATAGCCCTCACCCAAACCCCTCTTTCCGAGGGTGAGGTGTGGGTAGAAGTTAAATCCGATCCCGCTAAAGAAACTCTCGCACGGGTCGCCTTCCCGCGCAATAATAAGTCAAATCAATGTTGATCGTCGGCGAGTAGCATTCCCACCACTAACCTCGCGGCGTTCACATTCCTCAAGAAGCGAAGACCCCTGCCCACCACTCTCCCATGCGCATTTTTCCGTTGGCTTTCATTCTGTTGTTGTCCGCTGTTGGTCCTGTTATCGGGCAGGAGAAGATCGACTTTGCCCGCGATGTGTTGCCGATCCTTTCGGACCACTGTTTCCGGTGCCACGGGCCGGATGAAAAAGCCCGGAAGGCGGATCTGCGTCTGGACCGCAAAGAAGATGCACTCCGTTCAATGTCCCCAGTAATTGTGCCAGGGAAATCCACAACGAGCGAACTCATCAAGCGGGTGATATCGAACGATCCCGATGAGGTGATGCCTCCCCTACGAACGAACAAAAAACTCTCAGAAGCACAGATCGCAGTGTTGAAAAAGTGGATCGACCAGGGCGCAGCCTGGGGTCAGCACTGGTCGTTCGTGAAACCCATTCGCCCCACTGTCCCTGAGATACGAAATGGAGATATTGAAGTACAAAATCCAATCGACAACTTTATCCTCGATCGACTCAGGCGTGAAGGGTTGAAGCCTGCTCCGGCAGCCGACAAGGAACGGCTCATCCGTCGGGTGACACTCGACCTCACGGGTCTGCCACCGACAGTCGAAGAGATTGAGGCGTTTCTGAAGGACGAATCGCCGCGGGCTTATGAAAAGGTGGTGGATCGATTGCTGGCATCGCCTCGTTTTGGGGAGCGGATGGCCTGGGACTGGCTCGATGCCGCACGCTATGCGGACAGCAACGGCTACCAGGGCGATGGTGAACGAACGATGTGGCCCTGGAGAGACTGGGTGGTGAAGGCATTCAACGAGAACATGCCCTACGACACATTCACCGTCTGGCAACTCGCGGGTGATCAGTTACCCAAACCCACACGCGAACAAATCCTTGCCACGGGCTTCAATCGGAACCACATGATTAATGGCGAGGGTGGCCGGATCGCGGAGGAAAACCGTGTGGAATATGTTTTCGATCAGACGGAAACGACGGCCACCGTCTGGCTGGGTCTCACTTTCACATGCTGCCGATGCCACGACCACAAGTTCGACCCGCTCGCGCGTTCCGATTATTACCGCCTGTTCGCATACTTCAATCAAACGCCAGTGAACGGTGGAGGTGGGAGTGGGCAAACGCCGCCAGTGATCGACTTCGGGACAACCGAGCAGGAACAAAAGCGAAAAGAAACGCAGGCTATTCACGATGAACTCGTAAAGAAGACAGTGCCGATTGAAACTAAGCTCCGCGAAGCAGGGATGGTGAAGAACAAGGATGGCAAGTACGAGACAACCTTGCCGCAGGTGGTCGAATCCAGTCTGCGAAAAGGCCCAAACGATCGAGCCGACCAAAACTACGATGAACTTTCCAAGTTCTATAAGGACAAGGAACCCGAATACATCAAGCTACTGGGCGAACTCCGGAAGGCGCGGAAAGCTCGCGATACCGCGGCGAGTGATGTCCCGAAAGTGATGGTGATGGCCGATATGCCGAAGCTGCGGGACACCTTCATGCTGACTCGTGGGGCATACGACAAACACGAGATCAAGGTGCTGCCCGGCACGCCAACGAATCTCCATCGTACGCCATCGAGTTGGTTGCCGTTTGCACAATCCAATCGCCTCGAACTCGCGAATTGGATCGTTTCACGCGATAATCCCCTGACCGCTCGCGTGACCGTGAATCGTCTGTGGCAGACAATCTTCGGCATGGGGGTGGTCAAAACCGCTGAGGATGTTGGGGTTCAGGGGGAGCGGCCAAGCCACCCGGAGTTGCTGGACTGGCTGGCGGTGGAATTCCTGGAATCGAAGTGGGACATCAAGCACCTTCTTCGCCTCATCGTCACCAGTGCAACCTATCGGCAATCGTCTCGGGTCACATCCGATTTGAGGGAGCGCGATCCCGAGAATCGATTGCTTGCTCGTGGGCCGCG